>DLTN01000043.1:0-16879 GCA_002500925.1 Gemmatimonadales bacterium UBA7835
GAAGGTGTCCAGAGACATCCCAATGATGTCCTCATTCGGACTGTAGAAGTCCTGCGTCATCCGCTGTGCGACAATACGATCTGGCTCTGAGTCATACATCATCGCACCGATGTAGAGCGTGTTGTCATCAAACAGAACACGAACCTCTGTGCGTTCCGTCGCTGGCATACCTGTGCGAGGTGTCGACTGCACAAAATCAGTTGCAGGTGTAGCGTTAGCCCACGATGACTCATCAAGTCGACCATCGATTGTGATCGAACCTACCGCACGCAACGCCCTTAGTGTTGGTCTGGGCGCTGCTTCAGGGTCGATAGCCACGGACGCCAAAGAGTCTTGACTCCCCTCCCCTCCTACTACTTGGGCAGAAACTGGAAGCGTGACCATGCCCAAGATGCCAATACCAAGCATCGCATGGCGTAGCCAATCCGTCTTAAAGCGAAGACTAGACACTATCAGCTCGCTATAACCTTCAAGCGGCACGTCGAGAGCTTAAACCAGCAGCACTGTAGATCCGACCGTCTGACGAGCTTCGAGCGCCTTGTGAGCTGAAGCGACGTCAGAGAGGGGATAACGTTCTCCAACGTGTGGACGAACTTTCCCTGCCCGAACCATATCGAACAGCGCCCCAATACCTTCGGCAGTCTCCCGAGGGTCGGAGTAATGGTCTGCTAGACGCGGCCTAGTCAAAAACAATGAGTGGTGCTTCGCTAAAAGCAGAGGAGACATGGGCTCGACCGGCCCTGAGGCGTTCCCGAACGTTACTAATAAGCCCCTAGGTGACAACGATTTAAGCGATGACTCGAACGTACTCGCGCCCACCGAATCATAGGCCACCCGGCAACCCTGCCCGTCAGTGATCTCAGCGACCCGTTCAGCAACATCTTCTTCATCGTACAGTATTACATGGTCGCAACCGTTTGCCTTCGCTAGCTCTCCCTTTTCTGGCGTCCCCACCGTCCCGATTACGTTCGCGCCCAGCGCTCTCAACCACTGACAAGCGATCAGACCAACGCCTCCGGCTGCAGCTGTGAGCAGTACATTGTCACCGCTTTGCACGGCGTAAGTTCGGCGGACCAGATACTCTACGGTGCACCCCTTCACCATCATGGAAGCAGCCGTTTCTTCGCTGATCTCGTCTGGCAGCTCTACTAGACGCCACCTAGGTATCACTCTTACCTCACAATAAGAACCGATCGGTCCATTACTCGTGTACGCCACCCTGGCACCCACTTCGAGATCATCGACCTCACTCCCGACGGCTTCGACGATACCAGCCCCCTCCACCCCCGGTGTAAAGGGCAACTCCTGGGGGTAAAGGCCTGTGCGATGGTAAACGTCAATGAAGTTCAGCCCTACCGCGGTATGCCTGACCCTCACCTCATCCGGCCCAACCTCTCCTGGATCCTTCTCTACCCACTCTAGGACCTCAGGTCCGCCTAGCTGGGATATGACGACTGCACCACTCACACGTGTCTCTCCATCATAAACTCAAGGAAGCCGGCAGAATCTAAACGAGACCACCCTTCCCCGCTCCCCGAGGTGACGTCTACCTTCAGGAGAGCAGCCAGCAATTCTCGCAAAACAGGACTGACGATGTCCCTCACACGCGATCTACCTAACCGCTACCACAGCCTTACTCTGCTTGGCGTGGTGACATCACTCCTCTTCCTTTCATCTCCTCTCGAAGCGCAAGTCGTCACGTGGGACCCCGTACCTGAGGGGCATCCTCGCACCGCCGCCGAACTAAACGGTTTCTCTGCGCACACCCGCCATCTCGAGATGTGGGACTACCTAGAGCAGCTGCGCGGCATCTCGTCAGACATGAGGCTGGGGACATACGGCGAAACCAGAGAAGGCCGGAAACTCCCATACGCCATCTTCTCGCGACCCCTGATCTCAGAGCCGTGGGAAGCGATGGCTCTAGACCGTCCAGTCATCCTGTTCGCAGCGAACGTACACGGTGGTGAACGCACCTTCCGGGAAGGCCTCTTAGTACTCATGAGGGATTTAGCCACCCGGGGAACAGCGGCAAACGACTTACTCGATCAAGTAACGATTCTGGTGGCTCCGCAGATCAACCCTGACGGTTTCGAAGCGACCGAACGAGGACAGCGCGGTAACTCATGGGGTATCGACCTTAACCGCGACTACGTGAAACTCGAACACGCCACCATTCAGTCATACGTGCAGAACATGATCACTGAATGGAGGCCACATCTGTTCATCGATGGCCACAACGGAGGAGCGAGGCCTTACAACCTCAATTATCAGTGCACCAGCCATTACGACTCAGCGATCGAACTCACACTTCTGTGTGACGACGAAATTTTCCCGGCGATCGACGCCAAACTCGAAATCGAGAACATGATGGCGTGGTACTACTCACGCGGAGATGAAGAAGAGTGGAACACAGGCGGATCCCAAGTCCGAATCGGCCGGAACTATGGAGGTATGGTAAACTCGGTCGGGATTTTGTTTGAGGCACCGAGACAGGAGCTAGAGGTAGGTGCCCGAGCCGGATATCTGGGTTATCTCGCTGTGGCGGAATGGGTGGTTGCGAATGCAGAACACCTCGTCAGCACTGTAGAAGAGGCTAGGGCAGAGACAATCTCGATGGGAGCGGAGCCACGAGGCCAGATCGCTGTGGAAATGGAATATGCTGCGGAAGACTACCCCGTCGATTACGTGATCGTCCGCGGGGGAGATTTCAATGACCAGCCTGCCATGCCCGTGGATACCATCGAAGTGACCGGCGCGCGACTAATGAAAAAGCCTGTCGCTGTAACACTCCGAGATCGGCCGTGGGCCTATGTGCTCCCGCGCGATGCTGAAGATGCCGTCGCGCTACTGCTCCGTCACGACATCACGGTTGAACAACTCTTGGAGCCCGTGACCTTGGAAGTTCAGGCATACACGGTCGCTGGAGTTGAACACGAACGGCAATACAACCACCAGGCAGTCACGCGGATACAGGTTGGTGATGTAATAACGCAAACCCGAGATTTTCCCGCTGGTACGTACGTAGTTCCAACCTCGCAGTACTTAGGCCGGCTAGTAGCCCACATGCTAGAGGTCGAAACTGAGGACAACGTCGTGTACTGGAACCGCATGGATGCTTGGATACCACGTCCTGGCACCACATCCGGCGGTGAACCAGCGATTGCTCCCATATACAAGATCATGACGCCGACGATACTCTCGTCGAGTCTTGTTGAACCGAGATAAGCCCCGAAGAGAAACATCAGAAGCCCGGTCCCCAATACGTTCAGGGACCGGGCTTCTAGCTTTCACACGGCTGCGCTTTTCGATGCGCGTTAGGTCTTTTTAACGGGCCTGCGACTGACAGTCCTCCCAGCTCGTACAACGCACTCGCAGCCTCGAGCGAGCCTCGGGCGGGAGAAGAAGGATGGAGGTGGCTTCAATCACATCCCGTATCACAGCCTCTTCAGCAGGTTCGAACTGTAAGAACAGAACCCACTGGGGCATGTCGTCCGAAGGCTCGCGAAGTTCCCACTCGTAAATCCAGTCGATCGCATCAAGCTCACGACGGATCGCATTATAGTCTTGCTGGCTCGCCGGCCCCTGCCCGAGAGGCAGGCTCACTATTTCAAAAGAGAGTTGGTGATTCTCTCGCCACCTATTCAAGGCAATATCAATGCTCTGGAAAGGAGCCTGGATACGCATTAGGTGATGTGCGTATTCAGAAAGTAGAAGATTGTTGTGCTTGACTCCCTTACCGAGCGCGGACTCCATGTACTCTATGTACCCCGGCTGGTCACCCTCTTGTAATGCTTCCATGGCCAGCAGAAAGTCGGTGTCGGCATCAGCAGGGTTGATCTCCGCGATCACCGCAGCCATCCGCGACCATTCTTCCGAGCCTGGGTCAACCTGGGTGCCCGCGCGAGCAACAAGAAACTCTCGACCACCAAACAACAGTCCGATCGCATATATGCCTAGTAACATGCGGTAGCGCCGGTACCAAGGAACGCTGTGAGCTGTTTGGGCCACGAAACCTCCCCGGGAGCGCTACAGACCCTTCTGGGTCTGCTTGTCGCTGACCTTCCAGATGAATGAATCGAGATAGTAGTGCATCAATCCGTAGGCGTAGATCATCATCTGTGAAAAGAGCGCGTAACCGCTCGCGTAGTCCATAGCCGGCACACCGAATTCATCGATTGCCGGGTACGGCGCAAAATTGACGACACCGAAACCGAACTCGTCCAAGGGTCGATTTATGACAAGCTGAAATAGCACTGCATAGAGCACTCCACCCGCGAGGAACCACCGCAAATGTCCAGGACCAGTCAGCTTGCTCCAAAGCCCTTTTCGGAATGTCCCCTTCTCCTGACTCTTTCTCATGAACGAGTACACCATCACGATGTACTGAACGCCATGCATGAGTCGATGGGCCACCGCGTGGAGAAGAATTGAATTCGTGTTCCACGCCACAAAGTACCAAAGGAAGTAACTCGCGAAGATAAAGGCGTACTTCACGGGGTTGATGATCGCCCCTGCCTGATGCGTTCTCCAAAGATGCAACATGTACACAATCAAGTAGCCAACTAGGACCACCTGACTGACCATGAGCAGTGCGTCCACGAACGACACGGACAGAGGAACTCGCATCCGATGTAGTTCCCGAATCCAAAGGAACTTGAACATTGGCGCATTTAGGAACATGTAGGCATACAGCACACAGTGGAGCACGAGATCGTAACGCCTCGTTTGCTTCAGCCCTGCACCTGCCTTGAAATCATAGATACGACCTAGACCATGCTGCTGCATGATGCTGTGTTGATGGTCCCAAGCCGTGACCAGCAAAAGCAACGTAATAGGAGCAAACTGCAGGCCCATTACGGTGAATCCGATTATTACCACAGGGCCTATTATCAACCGATCCTTGAATCGATCCCACACGTCCGGCATTCCATACGACCGAACCCAGCCCGCATAGTGATGGGGAATGGTGATCCACAAGTTGATTGAAGCAACTGCCACGTACGGCAACCACGCCTGAAAGCCGAGCGCGAGCGCTACAGCAAAAAACGGAAGCCCGAGGAACCATACGAGATCGTGCTTCGGGGTGAGGATGTAGCCGGTCTTGAACATTCAGATGCGTTGTTACGGGCTGAGTAGGCTACGTATACCCCAAGGGGGCCGAAGTTCTCCCACTTCTCGGAGACATTGACGAAGCTGTAGATCTCTCGACCACTCTGATCGCAACATCAACGTCCTAGTTCTGTGCGTGGATCTATACGTCTACTGGATCCGCCGATAGGTGGCATGTCCTACACCAGTGATCTTCCCATTCTCATCCATGCGAACGTAATCGTTCTCTATCGTGTTGCCGTCTTCTGAAAGAACATTGATGATCACTTGGGTAACACGGCCATTTCGTGAATTCGAGATTCGTGTCGTGCTCGCGTTGACCCACTCGACCGCCGTCTCAGCGTTGTCCTGACCCCACACCGAGCGGAATTCCCCGTCAAACATGGTGTCATAACCCCACTCAGAGTCCTGACCCTGAGAATTTGTTGCGGCCACAGTGATCGACATGCCGCCGTCACCCCACGGCTCATACGTCATAATGTTGATCGCTGGTGCTGGCGCATCCGAGTCCATCTTCCACTGACCGAACCGTGTGGAAGGGTCTTGGGCCGAAGCCTCTGCGACCATGAAAGCCGCAGTCGCGACCAGGGCCGCGCCGATAATAAGTGGGCGCTTGATCATGTTTATTCTTGCTCCCTTATATGAGTCTGTTGTTCAGTTGTGCCCCGAAGTTCCCTGGATTACGCCAACATACGGGGGGATTCTGGCGCCTGCCACGGGTCTGATCCATTTCAGCACGCAGCGGAGAGAGCACCTACCGACCCTCGGGGACGCCGTATGGGTAAAGCGTAGAGAGGTCGACGTGCTCATACGGCAACGCGTCTAGATAAGTGGTACCCACGAAAGGCCCCGGCGCTTCGACCACAACAATGGTCGATGCAAAGCCCGTTTCGTCGAAACCGCGCCGGAAATGCACACGTGACTTTACGACGAACACATCGAACTCGGCTGGGTCAAGCGTTCCAAATCTAAATGCCTCTGGATCTGTAATCTGTGTGTAGGCGGGGACGATAATTACGGCACTGCCGCTGCCATACCGCACTACCGCTGCGGTCTCATAGCCCCTCCACTCACCTAGATAAGCAAGTTCACCAACGACACGCACGGGCGTGCCCCCTGAAGGAGTGAATCCACCTATCTCCTCATCGAACGGGTCACCAGGAGAAGCCCCAGCTTCCACCAACTGCTCGAGCAACTCTGGATCACTGATAGCTCCGTGCAGCACTCGT
Source organism: Gemmatimonadales bacterium UBA7835 (assembly GCA_002500925.1). Taxonomy (GTDB): domain Bacteria; phylum Gemmatimonadota; class Gemmatimonadetes; order Longimicrobiales; family Gaopeijiaceae; genus UBA2589. Next base: position 6,339 of record DLTN01000043.1, read on the forward strand.
TCGACCCCAGCGGCCTCAAACGCTTTAAAAATGTGCGTGGCGTCACCCATTCGATCTGAGTGGTCGCCTACTGCAACCGGAGTCAGTTCGGCCCTGACCGCAGTACGCACCCGCGCCGCTGCCTCTTCTGGTAGAGGATAGCCCGCTACGGCGAAGTCCTCCCGAACCCGCCATATGAAATCGTTCATATCGTCAGCGATGAGGTCGGCTAACTCTTGGTCATCATTTGTCATCACCTGAACTGTGGCACCGACGTCAGGCACATCGGACCATGGATAACCGTAAAAAATGCTCACGAAGGCATCGTCTTCTCGCGCCTCCCAGCGTCGAGCCCGCTCCATTATGTCCATCGAGGGTGACTGGCCCGTCCATTGATGAACGGTCGCCGTAATCACACCTGGCTTCCGCGTTGCCGTAGTCGGCACATATGTGCCCTCCATAGCTCGATGCACAGCACGTGCCGCACGCCCCCCCTGCACGGCAGCGTCATAGTGCGGATATCGCTTCGTAACAAAAGAAAAGTCAGCGTGCTGAAGGAATTCTTGATCTTCATTCCCATGCAGATCAAATGTCCCTACGATGGGAACATCAGGACCAACGACTTCTCTAAAGCGTCGAGCGATTTCAGCCTCAGGCCTTGGGATATCCCGCACCGCCATCGCACCGTGGAGAGCCAGATATACGCCATCAACAGGCATTACTGCTTCTAAGTCTTCGAGCATGGCGTTCACGAACCCGTCGAATGCCTCCTGAGTATTCCAGCTACGGGACGAGCCACCAAATACCCCCGTTGGTGACCGCAGCCCGATCAATTCGATGTCGCCGTAGTCTTCGGCCTGTGCCACGAAACCACGCACGTAGCCTCCAGAACTGAGGACTTCGTCTCCTTCTAACCGACCGAGCCAGTCATCAGCGGAAATGTCACCACCGGGACAGAAAGTGCATGTCTCGTGCTGGAAGGACGCAACGACTACACGATGCTGGGCCTCGTCCATCCCGCAGGAAATGAAAATCACGCTGACGAAAGCGACCCCGATAGTTCGAGCGAACCACTTTTTAGTGATGGAAAAGTGCGTGCCGTTGTCCATCTAAGCTCCGATGTTGGAATGAAGAGGATAAGGTGGGGTCGATACTCCTCGGACAGCAACTAGGTCAGACTCATTTAGAGCGGGGCTTGCCTAAGGAACAACCAGAAGCCTGATTCGAGCATGATTAATCGGACTCAATTGACACTAGTCGCGTTCGTGATCGCCACAGGCTGTGCTGGCGAAGCGCATTTGGATAACGGAGAGCCTCGAGGAGTAAGGGAGGAGACCGGGTTAAAACTGAACTTCTCTCCTCTGCAGGAAGAGCTCTTCTCGCATCCAGGTGCGCAAACCAATGCCTGGGCCGACTATGACGGAGACGGTGATCTCGATCTCTTCGTCGGGTTTCGCAACGCCCCCAATCGACTTTATCGAAATGACCAAGGGAGCTTTGTGGACGTTGGTCCCGAAGCAGGGCTGGCCGCCGAAGAGGAGACCCGCGCCGCCGCCTGGGGAGACTACGACCTTGACGGAGATCCCGACCTATACGTCGGGTTTGCGGCGCTGGACATAGACAACCGCCTGTACCGCAATGACGAGGGTTCATTCATCGATGTAGCTGGAGAACTCGGCATCGGTCAAAGTGGCACAACGAGACAACCCGCATTCGTAGATTACGACGGCGATGGGGATGTCGATCTCTTTGTGGCATTCCGGGACCAACCAAACACGTTGTTCCGAAATGACGGCACGGCTTTTCAGAACGTGACCGCTGAGAGCAGGATTGGAGACCACCGGAGAACAGTCGGCGTCGCTTGGTTCGACATGGATAACGATGGAGACCTAGACGCCTTCGTCGCTAATCAAAACGGTGACGAAGATGGGTTTTTCCGCAATAACGGTGATGGAACGTTCACAGACGTTGCCCGGGAACTCGGAATGCATCAGCCAGGACGGGCTCAAGAACTAGGAAGCGTCGGGACTGCGGTAGGAGACTACGACAACGACGGAGACCTCGATCTATTTGTTGCTTCTTACGGACCTGATGTTCTCTGGGAGAACAAAGGAGACGGGACCTTCGTCAATGTTGCACCCGGCACCCCACTGGCCGGTGACCACCACTCGGTAGCAGCAGACTGGGGTGACATAAATAACGACGGCTGGCTCGACCTGTATGTCGACACCTTCCTGTCATCGGAAGCAGAGGCACGCGACTACCTCTTTATCGGTGGCCCCAAGGGATTCACGGAGGCTCTTCCTGCTGAGATGCTGGAGCATGGCGCGAGCCACGGTGTGCGCTTTGCCGACTACGACAACGATGGAGACTTGGATGTCGCTCTGGCGAATAATCACGCCGAGGGGAAACATCCTCTTTACCGCAACGATCTAGACCCGGAGCTAGCGACCAGATCGCTGGTCGTCGCAGTAACCGACCAAGCGGGTAATTGGGCTCGCGCCGGCACAAAGGTGACTATCTCAAGGGAATCAGACGGTTTTTTATCAGCTCGACTCGTCGACACAGGAGGGGGCTACTCCTCTCAAAGCGTCGGGCCGGTCCACTTCGGGCTTCCACCAGGGTCGGGGGTCATAACCCTTACAACCTCGTGGTTCGAGGCCGGAGAACTGCAAACTATGACGGTACCCGAGATCTCTCTTGAGGAGCTAAACTCAAAGTGGTTATTCGTTCGAACTGAAGTGAGGTAGCATGCTCTTCCTTTGCGCTACGCTTCAGCCCATGACCGACCCCAAAAAACGGGATTCATCAATCGCATGAACACTTCAAGCACGATAATCGGAGTCGCGCTCGCGACTCTAATCACCTCACCGATAGCCGCACAGACAACCCCTCAACCGCTTGAGACAGTCCGCAACTTTCAAGTCGTAGATGCAACGCTCTCCTCAGCGGGACAGATCGGATATGATCAGATCCCCCTACTCTCCGAGCAGGGTTACGATGTCGTCGTAAACCTTGCTATAGCGGACGAGCGTCGTAACGGAGAAGAGGGATTTCTAGTTGCAGAAACGGGACTGACATACGTGCACATACCTGTGGATTGGGAGAACCCCGAAGTTGCTGACGTCAGGATGTTCTTCGATGTCATGCAGGCCAACGAAGGGCGCAAGGTGTTCGTCCACTGCTTTGCGAACATGCGCGCATCAGCGTTCGTATACATGTACCGGACCCTCGTGGAAGAGGTGCCCGAAGCGGAGGCACTAGCAACGATGAACGAAGTATGGGATCCCGACGAATTCGATCAGTGGGCCGAGCTCATCCGGAGAGCACAGACCGAGCTCAAACAAAACTAAGCGCCCAGCCTAAGGTCTCTGCCTAGTTGCTGTGAACGTGCCAGACAACATGCCATCGGCAATTACGATAGTTCCTGTAAGACGTCCATCGGCATCGAGAGTGCCCCTATAGACCACCGGGATACTTTGACCCTGCATGCTGGCATTGAAGCGAATCGTCACGTCATTACCATCGACCAAGCCCCGCACATTCTCTTCACCAAGCGCTTCAGAAGAGTACCGCCCTGTGAGCCTGACTCCATCCTGCTGGAGATTAAGGCTCGGATTTGTGACCCCGTTATCAGTTGTCACAGAAAGAGTCCAACTGCCGGCGAAGTCCGCCTGAGCCTCTAGAGAAGACGGTATGCCCACAAGCGCAACTCCAAGCACAACAGCAACGATAGATCGAACCCTTGATCCAGTCATGACTATTTCTCCCCCTCTCAGGCGTTCCAGAATGAGACCAAATCCACGCAGGGGAAGCTATGGGTGTACTCCCCACAGTCGCTAGCCTCTTGGAGTTTCCGTCTCATCGAAGGCTCGCCACATACATTACTAAGGCGAGTTTGGGGACGGCTGTCCCTATGTCATTGTCCCGAACTTCCGCAGATTGATGCGCATGACTTTTTGCGAGAAGTAAGTTTGTGCCCAATCCATGACCAACATGAAACAGACCGGCCTGCGGAAGATGACGATACGAAGAGCCTCACTGCACGCAGTAACGGTGTTGGGGCTCACTTTTGTTGCGTGCACGCCTTCAGGGTCTGCGCCTTCAGATGCAGAGACAACGGTCCAGACCCCCGAACTACTGATACCTGCTACGGCCACGCTCGAGCGTGTAGGTGAGCTGCTCTACGACCCAATGGCAGATTCAATCCATCCAGACCCGCGGATGGCGAGCATGATCCGTCTCGGATTCCAGATCAGCCAAGACCCACAGACCTATGCATCCGAGTTCGTTGGGAACGATCTCACCTGCGGAAACTGCCACCTCAATGCCGGGCAACGAGATAGGGCACTCCCATTACTCGGTGTGGCAGCGACCTTCCCACAATACCGAAGACGTGACGACAGACTAGTGAGCCTTGAGGACAGGATCGGCGGTTGCTTCAAACGAAGCATGAATGGAACTGCACCCCCATACGATCATCCAGTAATGTTGGCGCTCGACGCTTATCTGAATTGGCTTTCTGAGGGCTTCGCGATGGGAGAGCGGCCCGCATGGCTCGGCCAAAACGAAATCGCGGTTGAAGCCCGCATCCCTATCGAAGAACTCGACGTAAACGGAGGTGAGGAGTTGTACAACCTCCACTGCGCTCCTTGCCATGGGCTTGATGGGCAAGGCATCGACCTCATTCTGGCAAAACCAGGTCCACTTTGGGGTCCATTGTCTTGGAATGACGGGGCCGGAGCCGCTCGGATATGGAAGCTAGCGGGCTATATAAAGCACGCGATGCCGCTCACAGCGCCTGGCACACTCACAGACGAAGAGGCGCAATTGATCTCGGCATATGTGAATTCTCACGAACGACCCGAGTACCCGGACAAGGAATCGGACTTCCCGGATGGGACGCGACCCGCCGACGCCGTATACGACACCCTGGTCTTCTCCACTCACCCGCTGATGCGGGCGGAAGGAAGACAACCCTAACCCCCACCTTTCCAAGCGGCTCGATCGTTAACCCATACGACTTAGCTTTCGGGCGTGACCTCGAAGCCGAATTCGTCGCGTACCACATGACCGTCGTCACCAATACCCCGCCACATGACGGTGTAGCCCCCCGCGTCAAGCACCGACGGGACTTCAACCTCCATTAGTTTTGGGTCTTCCGAATTCTGGACTGGCTCTCCCGTTCCCACCAAGTCCCCGCCAGAATCGACAAGGCGAATGGTAACAGAGCCCTCTTGTGGAGCTTGTGTGAACCAGAGTTGCAATTGCCCCGGGGATACAATCTTTGAGTCAGCAGAAGGGATCGATTGTGATAGTCCAAAGTGCTGAACCTTCGGCCCTCCAGCGGCTAAAACTAAAAATAAAAGTAGTGTGAGCGCGAATCTCAGAGTGGACTTCATAGCTCAGATCCCGACGGGTTTAGTAACACATGGATGCCTAGAAACTAAGTAGATCTAAGCTGCCGAAATAGCTGATGACATTGTCGTATCACGATGCTTTGCGTAGCCTAGCCAGATATACAAAACTCGGAGATCACATGACTGCCCTATACCGCTTTGCGCTCGCCCTGTTTGTCGTCGCTATGACCACTTCTCCAGTTCTCGCTCAGGCGGGTTCGTTTGGGAATTCAGTCGTCATCGATGGTGACGCCCTTCTGGTCGGCGAACCGAACAACACATTCCGGCCTGGAATGGTCTACGTCTACAAACGCGGTGGGACACAGGCGGAGTGGGCAGAAGCAACCATTATCACGGCACCCAACTCCGATCGGGCGGATGGGTTCGGCGCTGTTTTAGCCCTAACAGGGAACTCACTGCTCGTCGCAAACCGAGAAGGGTCCGTCTTCGCCTTCCAACGTGACGGCATTGGATGGTCATTCGATGCCATGGTGACCGAGGACACATCCGCTGGAATCGATCCACGATGCGACTTTAATGGATATTGCGGCGTTGACTACGGGATCTCCTTGGCGGCTGCAGGAGACTGGGTTCTGGTGGGCCACGCTAATGTCACGACCGACAGGAGCAGGCTCCGCCCCAGACAACGAACGGCGACTGATGATGTCCCCGATGAGCCGGCTGGGGAAGTCATCGCCTACCGACGAGGTGCACAAGGGTGGGCAGAACAACAACGCTTCTCCTCACCTGTCTCGGCCAGTGCAGATGGGTTTGGGGCCGCCATGGCATTCGTAGGTGACAAACTGCTGGTAGGCGCGCCGGGAGCAGAAAGTTCGACGGGAATCCAAGGGGCCGGTCGAGTCTTCGAATACCAAATGGATGATGGCAATTGGCAACATTCAGGAGAGTTAGTCTCTGACGCCAACACAGATGCCACTTTCGGAGCACCGATCGTACCAGCCGAAGGAGCAACTGGAGTAGTTATCGGTGCGCCGTTCGACGACCAAGGGGTCGGAGCAGCGTTCGCTTTCGCCATCGATGACTCCCCCGATGGATGGGCTGATCCAATGCGCATTGCGCACCCAAGCGGGCAGGAAGGTGACGTTTTTGGTGCAGCGATCGCGATGTCTGGGGACGCGCTTTGGGTAGGTGCTCCGGTTACACGAGGGTTAGAAACGGGCATCACTTACAGCTTTTCAGAGCAAGGATTGAGCGAGTTCCGATTCACTGAAGATGAGACGAATAATGAAGACTCTTTCGGACATCGAATCGTCGCTGCGGAAGGCTTAGTAGCCATCACCGCTAGCGGACTCGATCACCAAGCTGGTGGAGTGTTCTTGTACGAAAAAACCAGCGAGGGCCAATGGGACCACACACAGACTCTGGTCAGTCCACCAGATCAGATGGGCGCGGTCCTCGGGGAGGAACTCCGTTGCCAAGAAGATGGTGCCATCGAAGTCTTTGAGTGCACGGATGTCGAACTTTATGCGTACGTCCCCACCTCATTACTAACCGCTCCGGAGGATGCTCGCGGCGTCCGGGCAAATGACAATTGGGGCTGGACAGACCCTGACACAGATCGCGAGTACGCGATCGTGGGTCGCAATGACGGTACATCATTCATAGACATCACTGACCCAATGAACCCGGTTCTCATTGGGGATCTTCCAAAGACACCCCGCACACCGCGTTCCCAGCTTTGGCGGGACATTAAAACATTCAAGAACCATGCGTACGTTGTCGCAGATGGAGCCGGAGCTCATGGCATGCAAATCTTCGATCTCACCCGCCTCCGCGACGTACCTGATCCGCCGATGAAGTTCGAGCCCGACGTACTCTATCGCGGAGTAGAAAACAACGTGGTTGAGAGCAGCCACAACGTCATCATTAACGAAGATACGGGCTTCGCATACCTGACGAGTCGAGGGTGCTCTGGCCTGCACATGATCGATATCAACGATCCCCAGAATCCTGAATTTGTTGGTTGTTCAGAACCGGGGAGTACCCACGACGCTCAGTGCGTCATCTATCATGGGACCGATGACAACTTCACTGGCCGGGAAATTTGCCTTCGCATGTCGGGGAATCGTTTTCAGATCTCCGACGTCACCGACAAATCCAACCCTGTAGAACTCGCGAATGCCTCGCACCCCAACCCAGCGTACATGCACCAAGGATGGCTCACAGAAGACCACCGATACTTCATCATGGACGATGAAAGTGATGTCATCGCAGGCAACGTAGAGACAACGCGCACACTGGTTTGGAACCTGGACGACCTGGAAGATCCAGTGCTCGCTAAAGAGTTCTTCGGCTCCCTTCCAGCCAGCGCTCACAACCTATATGTGAAGGGTGATCTCACTTATCAGGCAAACTACAACTACGGACTTCACATCCTCGATGTGTCGGACCCCCTAAACCCTGTGGAAGTCGGAATGTTCGATACATCGCCTTACAGGACAGGGGCCGGCTTCGGCGGCGCTTGGAGCACATATCCCTTTTTCGATAGCGGAACGATCATTGTGACAAGCATGCAGGAAGGTCTCTTCATGCTCAAGAAACGCGTGCGACCCATTTCCTAAGACGACATAATCCGAGACAAAACTGATGAGTATCAAAAAGGGGGACCTTCTCCCGGACGCCACTCTCCTTTGTATGACAGAAGAAGGGCCTAAAGAAGTCACTTTGAGTGATCACACGAAGGGACAATGTGTAGTCCTAGTGGGGCTCCCCGGGCCATACACCGGAACCTGCACGGAAGCCCACGTTCCAAGTCTGCTCCGAGTCTATGACGAACTAAAAGAAAACGGTGTAAATGAAGTGATCTGTTTTTCCGTAAGCGACCCTTTTGTGATGAAGGCTTTTGCAGAGTCGACAGGAGCTGAAGCGGCGGGCATTGCGATGCTAGCGGACAGCGCCGGAGAATTGACAACCAAGCTCGGACTCGGGTTCGATGCACCCGCAGTAGGATTTTACGGACGCGCAATTCGCCATTCCATGATGGTCGAGGACGGTGTCGTACAAGTCCTGCTCTTTGAGGAAGCTCACGGGGCCTGTGATCTGACAGCAGGGGAAGCCTTGGTCGACGCAATCTCAGATTTTCGGGCTTCCTGACACTAAAACTATCAGGGTACCTCAGGTCTTTCTGGTACCCTGAGGTTATGGATCTGTCATCAGCCCAGTCTACGTGGCTGCGTCAGCATTCCTTGTGGCATCAAGCTGTCTCAACAGCAGCATTAGCGCGGTGAGGGCAAGGAACACGCTGCCAGCCATCGTCGGGATCGAAATGAATCCGAACACAGAAAGATAGCGCCCAGTACACGGAGCTCCCGTAGCACACGTACCTATATCCAACGTCGGCTTCCACTGGATCGTGACATGGTATATCGAGATTGCTAGCCCGATGACAGAGAGTGGCAGTCCATAGCGCCAAACTCCTATATCCCTTCGTACTGCAGCTGAACCGAGGAGGACAACTAAGGGATACATCGCAATCCTCTGGTACCAGCAGAGCGAGCATGGCACTAGGCCAACTGTTTCCGATAAATAGAGACTCGACCCCGAAGCCACCAATGCGAGTGAAAACCCCCAAATAACCGGATGGTTTTCCCAACCCCTGAAGGTCGACACAACCCTCGCCCGATTACTTGCCGAGGTTATGCTCGCAAGCAGAAACAATCCCGCCGCAAACACCACAACCGCAAAGAACCCGAGTGTCGTAATGACAGTGGAGTACACCCCCGCCACCCCCTAGCAGAGTCTTTGAATGAACTGGTAAAAGGATCGGGGATCACCCTCTCAAAGGCAATTGGAAGGCACCATCCAGTCTATAACGAGTACTTTCAAGTTCTTGACTTCTTCCACCCGACCCAGTGCTTAGCCACCGTCCGAGGAGTTATCACCATGAGTACGCCGTCTAGCTCATCGGTTCTGTATATCCTTTCATCTCTTGTGTTGGTATCCGGCCTTGCTTGGGCTGGCAGTCAGGGTGGGGCAGCAGTCGGAAGCGTACCCTTGTTCGCTCTCTGTTTGGGCTTCGCAATCCTCCTCCAGTGGGTTGCCTTCATACCAGCATATGCGGCGCGAACAGAACGATATTTTGACCTGATGGGCAGTTTGACCTACCTGAGCGTGATCGCGCTTGGAATAGGGTTCAAACCGGAACCAGATCTTCGGTCCATACTACTCGCAGGCCTAGTGACCATATGGGCTGCGAGACTTGGCACTTTTCTGTTTCGCCGAGTTCGAGCTGAAGGGAAAGACGGCCGCTTCGATGCCATCAAGCAATCATTCGGACGGTTTCTTTTTGCCTGGACGCTCCAAGGTGTCTGGGTTTGCTTCACCGCAGGTGCAGCCCTCGCGGTGATCACCTCCAACCGCGCCGTGCCTATGGAGACGATCGGCTGGCTCGGACTGCTGATCTGGAGCTTTGGTTTCCTTATAGAGGTCGTGGCAGATCGCCAAAAGAGTCGCTTCCGACAGGAGCCGACCAACAAAAAACAGTTTATCTCGAGCGGCCTCTGGGCATGGTCTCGACACCCCAACTATTTCGGCGAGATCGTCCTCTGGATCGGCGTAGCCCTTATAGCCGCCCCGGTACTCCAAGGATGGCAGTTTATAACACTGCTCTCACCGGTCTTCGTAACGATTCTCCTTACAATGGGCAGCGGAATCCCAATGCTAGAAGAACGAGCTGACGACACGTGGGGCGGGCAAGCCGATTACGAAGAATACAAGGCCTCAACACCCATACTGCTGCCCAGGGCTCCTCGCTGATTTCTGCTGGTCACGCGCAGATCAGGTACGGCCGAAATGCTCCATGATCGCAGCCGCATACTTGATCCCCTGGAGATATCTGTCCACTCGGATGTTCTCATCTGGTGCGTGGAGGTTCGCTCCAGGGTTCGCAAAGCCTGTCAGTACACACGGAATCCAAACGTGACGTAGAATCGCTCCCTCAGCAGACACCCCATTCACAACAGGGAGTTCACCGTAAACCTCAGTCGCGGCAGCAATAATTGCCTGACTAATGTCCTCCTTGACTGAGATCTTGTACGGTGGCTCTGCTCCATCAAAAGCCTGAACCTCAATGTGGCCAAAGCCATGCTTCTCAAGATGTGCCTTCAGTTTTCTGATCGCGTCAGCCGGCTGAATGTTAGGAAT
>DLTN01000043.1:17250-33096 GCA_002500925.1 Gemmatimonadales bacterium UBA7835
CCAGGGCCGGTGTAACCTGCGATCATGCCCTGAATGTTGGCCGTTGGCTCATAGGTCCGCGCACGGATCGCGTCGACCCCATCCCGACCAAGTGCGAATTCCGAGATTCCCCACTCTTCTTTTAGAGCGTTCAGGTCCACGCGAGCCGCCTTGTCTGTAAGCTGCTGCTCATCGTCGGGGCCTAGCTGCCAGATTCCTTCCTCCCATCCTTCAACGAGAATCTTGCGATCCCGATCAAGAATCGTATTCAATGCCCAGATAAGCTCCCATACGGGTGACTCGACGAGAGGAAAATTGAGCGAGTGCACATCCATCTTGGCTCCACGTGCAATCAGTTCGACGAAAAGAACCGATTTGAGGCCTAGTGAAACGTCCGGTACCTGAGTGCCCGTCTCCATAGATCCGTCTAGGCAATGCATTCCATCGGCCTTGAGAAGCTCTTCGTTCTTCTCAGCCCATGCCGCCAAATTCGGTGAACCGATCTCCTCTTCACCTTCGATTAGAAATTTCAGACTGACGGGCACCTCTCCACGTACTTGAAGAAATGCCTTTGCCGCTTTGTTGAAGGCGAGCACGCCAGATTTATTATCGGTCGATCCGCGGCCATACATGACACCGTCGACGATCTCTCCCGACCATGGGCCGCCGTGGGTCCACTCGTCGAGTGGCTCGGGTGGCTGCACGTCGTAGTGTGAGTAACACAAAATCGTCTTGGATGGTTTCCTTGCTTCAAGGTGACCGAAAACGACCGGCGGCCCCTCCTCAAGTTCGTGAAACTCTGCCGGCAGACCATCCTCGTGCATCATCTCACGCACAAGGGCAGCGCATTCTCGTAACCCAACATTCTGTGCGGAAATTGAAGGTTGCTGCACGAACCTCTGCAGGTCGCGGACACATTCATCTGCGTTGGCGTCGATCCAGTCGTATACGTCCTGCATACTCATCAAACCTGCTCCTTGGATAACTCCCATGCACTCAACCGCTGACCGGAGAGCTCCATGGGACGTGTTGCGAGATAAGAGAACGCGGGCGCGAGCTCAATTGGGTCGACCCACTTCTCTCGTAATTCCGGCGGATATGTCGTTTCAGACATAGGAGTTCTCATGTACATACCTGGGGTGACCGTCACGGAAAGGATTCCATGCGCCTCTCCTTCCATGGCCAAGCACTTAGAGAAACCCTCGAGGGCATGCTTAGAGGCGCAATACGCCGTCTCGCTATCGAAACCTTCAATCCCGGAACGAGATGACACGAAGATCATTGCACCACCTCGGTCCTGCATGATGGGCCATACCGCCTTAGTGAGCTGAAACCCGGCCTGAATCCCCACGTTCATGGTCGCTTGAAAGGATACTAGACTTACGTCTTCGAGAGGCTCCACGCGAAGAATCGCCGCGTTATGAACGACCGTATCTACCGGACCAGTTACTACTTGATCTATCGCATGCTGCGTGGCTATTGAGTCACTCAAGTCCACAACCGCTGCTACGGCACCAGGACACCTCAGCCTTACTTCGGCTAACCTCGCCTCGTTACGATCCATCAGGATGAGCTTGGCACCCTGGTCGTGGAGATGTCGGGCGACCGCAGCGCCAAGACCTTGGGCCGCACCTGTTACGATGATCGTTTGTCCCTCGATCGGGACTGAGCTCTTAGCCTGCATCTATAAGATCCGACGGCCTAACCCATCGACGCTCCTGCTCAGAAATCTTGACTGCATCGAGAACTAGCTGATTGGCTAATCCATCAGCAAAGGTTGCACCTCGCTGCAGCGCACGACCCTCAGTAATGGCATTACAGAGCTCCTGCATGAGCGCTACCACTGACACATTCCATATTCCTTGGTTGACTTCAGCCAGAGCCATATTGGGATCAGCGACAGTAATCTCCTCGAAGTCTCTACCTGCTCGAGCGAAAAACAGTCGCTCGTCCCTGTTGTGCAGTGTTAGGGTACCTTCAGAGCCGAAGATCCTTGTTTCATTGCCCATGTCGTGCGACGCGACACCCGACATGAACACCTGAGCAACAGCTCCTGATTCCATCTGTGCCGTGAAATAAGACACGTCATCTGCGGTCGCCTTCCACGGCTCACCACTGTCACGGCCAACTCGGTCGGGTACCATGACAGTAGCAGCTCCACTTAGCCACTCAACCTCCCCTAGCCACCACCGGAGGAGATCGACCTGGTGGCTTCCGTTGGCCCCTAGCCTGCCTCCTCCTTTCTCAGCTAGGCTCCACCAATCACCCTCGGGTCGGCTGGCCGGGTCACGCCAGCTCGAGCCAACATTTGTAATATCTACATGCCGGATCTCGCCAAGCGAACCGTCAGCAATCAGTTCGGCAATCCTCATCCTATTTGGATTGAAGCGCAGTTCATGATCGATCATATGGATACGCCCTGCGGACTCTGCTGCCTCCAGCATTTGAGCGGCTTCCAATGCATCCATCGCAGTCGGCTTATCGCAGAGGACGTGTGCCCCACACTCGAGTGCTGCAAGCGTCTGCGGCGCATGAAGAAAGGTTGGTGTCGCAATACATACCAAATCAAGGTCGTGTGCTCCTAACATCTCCTCCCAATCGTCATAAGCATCAGGAACACCAAATTGAGAGGCCGCAGCCCGTGCGCTCTCCATGCGCGCAGAGGCAATCGCCACGACTTCGGCCTCCGGCACGTTACGCAGTGCTGGCAGAAAAGCCGCCTTCGCAAAGCTCGCTCCGATAATTCCGACCTTCATGCGTTATCTACCAGTTTACGTTTGGATAAGTATTTAGCTCAGCTGAATTCCGGGAGCAGGTCAAGTTCGCTCGCGTAACCGCGGGTCCAAGAAATCGCGTAGCCAGTCACCGAGAATGTTGAAACTCAAGACAGTCAGCATGATCGCCAAACCAGGGAATATCGCCAACCACCATTTGTTAGCGACCAAGGTGTCCCGGCTCTCAGCGAGCATACTGCCCCAAGTCGGCACGTCCGGAGGCACGCCAAGCCCTAGGAAAGAGAGCGCAGCCTCCGAGAGAATCACGCTCGCTACATTGAAGGAAGCGATCACTGTTAACGGCGCCAGTATGTTCGGCAGGATCGTACGAAAAATTATCGAAAGCGTGCTGTCCCCCATTGCTCTTGCCGCTTCAACAAACTCCTTCTCGCGCAATGAAAGGGTGTCTGCTCTCACAATCCGGGCGTACGTGACCCACTGCCCAATACCGAGAACAAGAATAAGGTTCCAGACTCCGGACCCTAGGACTACAAGGAACATTATTGCGAGGAGGATGAACGGGAATGCGAGCTGGATGTCACCCAGACGCATGATCGCATCGTCAAGCCATCCACCAAAGTAGCCTGAAAGCAAGCCTGCAGTGATCCCGATCGAGCCACCTACCGCTATCGCTGCAAAGCCAACTGTGAGCGATACTCTGGCACCGTAGAGAAGACGCGAAAAAACATCACGACCCAGAGCATCCGACCCAAGGAGGAACAAACCTCCGTCTGGGCCAACCGACATCGGATCAGCCAAGCGAAGCATCAGGTTTTGGCGATTCGGATCAAAGGGAGCCAGCAGTCCACCCAACGTGGCGGCAATCGCGGCAACAAGCAGGAATAGCACTGCAAAGACGGGCCAGCGGGCGGCAATCATAACTCGACGGGCACGCCTCATTTCCGCTCGGAAACCATTCCCACTCTGAGGAGCCTCCGCGTTAATCTGCACCTCAGTCATCCACGACCTCCTGCCAGCTTAACTCGTGGATCTAGCCGCACGTAAATGAGATCGACCAAGAGATTAAGGAGAATGAAGATACTGGCCAGCAGGATTACACCCGCCTGAACCAAGGGGATATCTCTCTGATTGATCGCCGCAAAGAGAAGGCGACCGATCCCCGGATAGCTAAAGACAGTCTCTACAACGACAACACCGCCGAGGAGAAAGCCGAACTCTAGCCCAATGATTGTAACGACGGGTAACCACGCATTACGCAATGCGTGGGACACCAGCACTCTTAGTTCCGGAATACCTTTCGATCGCGCGGTTCGCACATAGTCTTGCTCTAGCACCTCCAGCAGAGAAGAGCGCACAAGCCGGGTATTTCTAGCCAGTGAGTACGTTCCAACGGCAATCCCCGGCAATACGAGGTGATAGATCGTACGCGGAAGATTCGAAAACGCTGTGCCGAAATCACCAGCGATCAAAGGAGTCAGAAACGGAACGTGTCCTGAAATCGGGAATAGTCGTATATACAAGCCGAAAAACAGGATCATCATGATCCCCATCCAAAAACTGGGGATCGACTGGCCGAGCATCGATACCGTTGTGATCGAGCCATCCCACGCCGTGCCTCGATTGATCGCCGCCAAAACTCCAAGCGGGATGGCGAGCAGAAGTGCGAGCAACATGGCAAAAAACGTCAGTTCAATCGTTGCGGGCAGAGCCTCCAGAACGATCTCCATCGCCGGCTGACGATACGATAGTGACTGCCCAAAATCTCCACGGGTCAAATCGGCCACAAAGCTGAGGTACTGCTCATGAAGCGGCCGATCGAAACCGAGCGCGATCCGTGTCGCTTCAATCTCCTCGGCGGATGCTCTCTCGCTGACGAAGAGATACGTCGGATCTCCACCTGCCTGGAGCGCCAAAAAACTTACGAGCGTCACACCGATGACGACGATGATGCTCTGAAGCAGCCTTCGAACTATGTAGGCGCCCATGCTATTCTAGACTCGAGTCGTGCGCACCAGCGCACTTGGATCAGATTGGACTCCGAACGTACTCTCCCTCACCGTAGCGTTGCCTCGAAAACCTCGATGTATTCGTCCCTGCGAGCGGTCCACTGGATACGATTCGACACCCCGTAAAAATCCGGTTGGAAATACATGTGCAACCAAGGACCATCATCATAAAACACCTCAAGCATCTCATTGATAATTGCTCGCTGTTCGTCTTGATCGTCCGTATTAACCAGATCTGGCCACCGATCGAACCATCTTGGATCGCTCCAGTGCGTGTAGTTCGTCCCCGAACCAACCTGCGCGATATCGGTCATATCGTAGATGGGGCTCCACAAGCCACCACCCGTGCCGAGGAAAAAGAGCGGACCCATGCTCCGCTCCCGCAGAAGCGGTGTATAGACCGAAGCCCATTCCATAAGCTCAAGCTCAATGTCCAGGCCTACGTCTTCTAGGTACTGCGCAATAGCGAGCACCACATTCACATCATTGACGTACCGACCTTGCCCTGCCTGCATCCGAATAGCGAAGCGAGTTCCTTCATCATCTCGTGGCCAACCCGCCTCATCCAGTAGACGCTCCGCCAACTGGGGATCGTAAGAGTAAGGGGTGAGATCAGGGTTCGCATTCTGGATATTCACCAGACCTGTTGCACGCTCGCACTCAACTCCGAGAAGCTGAAGGCAGATGGTCGAGACATCTACAGCGTACTGGAGCGCTCGCCGAACATCCGGGTCTTGAATGGCATCACCGCCCGGCAGCGCAGCGTGTTCTTCGGAGAGATTGTAGCCGAGATACATGCGCCGAGTCCCCGATACTATCTGGACTTCAGCGCGACCAGATTCATTGATTGCGTCTACTTGCTCCGGAACAACATTGGTAATTATGTCGGCATTTCCGGCAATCAGCTCAGCGGTCCTCGTCGAAGCTTCCGGAATGATGCGCCACACAATCCTCTCGAAGTTTGCCGGCTCCCTTACCTTTTCGAGTACTACTTCAGAGCCACGGGTCCATGAGGCAAGCTTGTAAGGACCAGATCCAATCGGGCTTGTTGCTGCCTCATCCAGACTCATCTGCTCGTAAGAATCTTTACAGTGAACGTTAATTTCAGTGATTAAGCCAAACGCGATCGGATTCTTCCGCTCGATGTTTATCTGCACACGCAATTCGTCTAGCGCCTCAGCGTTCTGGAAACCAATCGAGGTGAAGACGAAACCTGGAGCGTTACCAGTGAACCGATTAACCGGGTCAGCAATCCGATTGAACGTGTAAGCCACGTCCTCGGCGGTTAGGGACTCACCATCGTGACAGGTAAGACCCTCATTGAGCGTGTATATGTAGCCAGTGCCATCCTCAGTGACATCCAGCGTATGCGCGAGCTCCGGAATGTGCTCTCCCTCCGGTCCAAGCGCGAAGAGCGAACTGAAGATGTGACGAGCAATATTTGAATTGTCACGACTTGAGATCATCCCCGGCTCGAACGTCGTGATATCGGCGCTGAGGCCCACGACAATCGTGTCGTCTGACTGTTCGACACAGCCGATCAGCAATACAGCACAGAGACAGCCCGCAGCGATCGTCCTAATCAAAGACCCGTGGCTCTTCATGGGAAATTCATCCTCACAGTTCATGTAAACTGACAGTTGCTCCGCGTGCAGAGGCCTGAATACAAGCCTCCACCATGCGAAGGGATTTCAGGTGATCGGCACCGGTACACGGTAACGCTGTCCCGTAACGGAAATGACCGACAAAATCTTCCAAGAAACCCCACACATCATCGAACCAAGGCTCCTCATCCCGCAAATCGACAGGCGAAAGTTCCACGTCTTCACGCATAGCAAAAGCAAGGTCACCAAACATCTCGCTCTGCAAAGCAATTCCATGACGGCACTCCGTCCGCCATTCAAAACCCATTTGCTTCCAGTTACCAGCCCAAGTTCCCTGGTACGTAACCTCAATACCACCCTCGAACGAAATCAGGGCAGCGACGTTGGCGTCACCCTCGTACATGGACCAAGAAGGATTGAAGGTTCGCGCTGATATGCTCACAGGTTCCGCATCGTAAACGAATCGCATTAGGTCGAAATGATGGATCGACTGCTCCCATAGCATGGGCTGTCGCATGGTCAGTGGGTACTTATTCAAGTGCGGCTGATGTCCATCCCGCCATCGTTCGTATGTAAAGCGGCCGAATTCTGGCCGTCCCAGTCGGCTAGGTGCGAAAAGCTTCTTCAGTTCCTGCGTGACGGCGAGATACCTAAAATTCAGTCCGACCGCGAGAGGCACGCCGGCAGCTGCAGCTGCAGCTACGTGGGCCTCAGCCCCTGCCAACGTGTCCGCTAGGGGTTTTTCTGCCAGAATCGCCAGCCCCGCTCGGCATGCCGCAGCAATCTGGTCGTGTCTATCCGCAGGAGGTGTGCAGAGAAGTGCTATATCTGCATCAACCTGCTCTGTAATTTCATCCAGCGCCGCACCTACTGCGACATCGGGTGATTCCATTAGTGCAGCCTTAAGACGGTCAGCATCATGCTCGACCATTCCCACTAGGCTGCAGTCTGGATGTTGATCCAGCACTCGACGCCATATCCGCGAGCGTGCTCCCATACCTACCAAGATGAAGCGTAGTGGCATCATAGGGTCTCCTCCGCCTCAATCACCGAGGAAAGGCCCGTTGCAAAGTCGGTCCACTGGAAGTCATTGAATGTCGAGAGGTCACTTGGCACCATAGGAGGCTTCACTGCAAGACTCGGGGGCTGGGTCGACACCTCCACCCTCACACTCGAATACTCACTGGCAATCAAGCTGGCCACCTCACTGTCCCTTAATGTTTGAGGACTGCTGAGATGGACCGGAGACTGCTCAACTCGGTCCGCCGTGAGACGTTCTATCGCAGGAGCTAAGTCTTCGGTATACGTCCAGTCACGTAGGGGGTCGTCCGCACGGACCTCGAGCGAAGAACCCTTACGTGCCTCCGACATCCAGCGGGCCACCAGTGAAACCACTTGTCTAGTCGGTCTCACTACCTCACCTACACCAAACAGGTGTCCGAGTCGAACGACGTACGTTCTCGAAAGTCCCTCACTCGCCCAACTCGCAACGAGTCCCTCGGATTTCAGCTTACCCTCGGCATAGGGTGAGGAACCTGTGGGTCGGTGTTGATCCGTCAGTCCTTCAATCGCGTCATTCGCAGAAAAAACACCGGAAGAGCTGAGAAAAACGAACGAGTCGGGCGGGGTTCGCGTCGCAAAGCCAAGAACTGCGGCAAGAGCGAGTACGTTCTGGGTAATGTAGTCCCCCCGACTCATACCCAGAGACATGGGATCTGTAGTGACCCAAGCGGCGTGGATGATCAAATCAAGTTCTTCAGGCAATCGCGTCCACTCTGTCGAACAAAGATCCACCTCGAAGCGTGTAATCCGAGGGTCTTTCGGTAAGTCCACAAAGTGGCGATCCAATGCGATCACCTCCCATCCCCTCCGCGCGAAACCCTGACAAAGGGCCTGACCCACAAAGCCGCCTGCCCCTGTTACTAGTGCCCTCGGGGTCTTCATTGCGTGGTCTCCGCTATACTAGCCGGATCGAAATCGGCGAGCGCGTTCGAATGCAGGGAAACCAGGCGCACCGCAGCGTCCACGTCACCCGCCTCCAAGGCTTCCACGATAGGCGGATGCGCTCCAGCAATGTCGGCGAGGTCGACGTCCTCATCAATTCGGAGTGACATAATCTGATGAATACGCAAGTAGAGGCCATTCCAGAGTTGTGCAAGAAGCTGATGCTTTGAGAGCTGAATTAAGCACCGATGGAAAGCTTCGTCCGCAGCGACCAGAGCTTCCCTGTCATGGGATGCTGCAGCAGACGCCATCTCACGGCACGGACCCCAAAGCCCAACGACTTCAGTCCCACCTTCCACTATTCGACGGACAGCCATTACCTCGAAGTACTGTCTCATGTCACAAATCTCTATGACTTCTTGAACGGTGAGTGGCTTTACTCGCTTGCCCCTGTATGGCACGGTTTCGACGAGGCCATCGTTTTCCAGGTCCTGAATCGCCTCTCGTATCGGTGCCCGGCTCACGTTCAATTGCTCGGCAAGAGCAGTCTCGGTCAGAGGGTCACCTGGACGAAGCTTCCCCGTGACAATCGCCGACCGTAATCGCTCAGCAACACGCAACCGGAGCGGCATCTGTTCGATAGGATCGAGAGCGGGATCAAGCATCGGATGATGGTGCCGAGCCTAATTCGAGATCCGAGATCTCCAGCGGCGGAATCGATACAAATAAGTCATCGTCTTCCCCACCTCTCCACATAAACACGGCAAAGCTTGCATCCGCATCGAGGGCGATGATCCCAGTGTGCCACGTGCCCGGAGCATAAGACACACCCCTCGATCCTTGGACGATGAATGCCTCAGCGCCGGTGGTGTCCGGACCACCAGCACTTGAAGACGGCATCACGACCACGAGGTACCTAGAGACCTCACCCATCGGGATGAACACCTGCGCTGCATGCGGGTGGCACTCGACGAGATCCAGTGAAAGAGGAAGTGTAGTCCGAGCTACACGATTAACGTGGCATTGCTGAACCCGACTTGGCACTGGCGCGAGCCAATCACTGAATACGGCTCGCTCCCCAAACTCCTCCGGAGGATCAATGAACGCTCCAAACGGAGCAAACGCGACTGGGTCCGGTGGGCGAGGCACTACGGTCACCCTTGTTCATCCTTCGGTGCAGGAAAAACCTCTTGCCAATGAGCGGCGAGATCGCCCCGACGACAGACCCACACTTCTTCATGATCTTGGATGTGCTCCATAAACATCCTCAATCCATGGATCCGCCCAGGCTGTCCTAGAATCCTAGCATGCATGCCCACGGACATCATACGCGGATGGAGATCCGACTCAGATAGCAGTTCGTCGAATGTATCAATCAAGAACTCGCCAAATTGTCGACCAGTCACGAGCGGCCCGCCAACCAACTTTGAGTCGTTTATAGCCAAAGAGTAGGGGACGACGAGGTGTGACTGCTGACCTACGGTCACCCAATAAGGAAGCTCGTCGTTATACGAGTCACTATCGTACGCGAAGCCTCCATGCTCGACGACGAGCCGTCTAGTAGCAGTAGAAGGTGCATAACGACAGTACCATCCCCGCGGAGCCTTCCCGACCAAGTCTTTAATCACCCTATATGCTTGGGCGATCTCTTCCCTTTCCGTTTCCTCGTCAAGCAAATAATGCTCAATCCAACGCCGTCCGTGAGCAACAACGTCCCAATCGCTTTCCTTTATCGCTCTTGCGATCCGGGGGTTCCTCTCTAGCGCTAGAGCACACGTAAAGGCAGTTAGGGGAAGTCCGAAATCACGAAAGAGTCGGTGAATCCTCCAAAAACCCACCCGACTACCGTACTCGAACATGCTCTCTGCACCGAGGTCACGATCACCCCTTGGAACCCTCGGGGTCGCTACCTCAGATAATGCCGCATCCGTACGTCCGTCCCCATCGCTTATCGAGTATTCCGAACCCTCCTCAATATTGAGGACAAAATTGACCGCTAACCTAGCTCCGCCCGGCCATTGGATGTCTGGAGGGCAGTCCGCGTAGCCGACAAAATCCCGCACTGGCCCGCTCACACGAACACCGTCAGATCCGGAGCGCTAGCAATAGCGTCTAACAAGTGCATGAGATCAAATACCCTTGTAGTCCTCGTACTCTTTTAACTGCTCCGGCGTGTAGACCTGCATGAATTCTATCTCAATGCCCCCAGCCTCATCATCGAGAAACGCCACCCAACCCTCAGGGTGGGGATGTGACCCAACTACTTGGCAAGCCTGACAGATCCTCAAGGTGGCTCCTTGCTGCTGCGCGTGTTCCAGAGCCTCGTCAATGTTGTCCACCTCGTAGCAGATATGGTGCAGCCCTTCAGAGCCACGTTCTTCGATCCATTTTGCAAAGCGCCCCTCAGGATCAGTCGACTCGCATAACTGATATTCGATACCTCCCAAGTAGAAGAGCGCTACCTTGTTCTTCGACTTAGGAAAAAACTCGATTTTTGTTTCTGCCGGGACGTGCAAAAAACGCGCGTATGCTTCCAGCGCCTTCGCCGCATCCTTTACGCCAAAGGCCATATGCTTGATACCCTTAACGTTGGGATTGTCTGATTTCACTAGTCTGATCTCGTTCTGATCTATGTTTCAGTGGATATAGGCTATTCGAAAGAGCGCTCGCTGCGGATCGATTCAACCACACCTTCCATGCGCTCAAGAACTTCCTCTATACGCGGCACGGGCTGAGTCAGCGACATGCGCGCAAAGTCATCTGTGTAGTCACCATAAATTCTGCCTGGGAAGATCATTACCTGTCCATCGGCCAGGAGCCGCTCACAAAATTCGGTAGCCCCCAAACCTGTGGCGGCAACCCTCGCATACACGTAGAAAGCTCCCTCAGGCTTAGCGTAGGGAATACCAAGTCGGTCTAGACCAGCGCAGAGCACTTTCCGCCTCTTATCGAAAGTCTGCCTGATCTCTTCTACACAATCCTGCGGACCCGTAAGAGCAGCGAGGGCGGCATATTGGCCAACCGCCGAAGTGGAGATAGCAAACGCGTGATGGATCTCAGAAAGCGCTGGCATGAGGTCGGCGGGGCCTGCAAAATAGCCGACGCGCCAGCCTGTCATCGCATACGCCTTAGACACTCCAGACAGCGTGATCGTCCGCTCATGCATGCCCGGCAGGACTGCTACGGGTTGAGCGCGGTGATCATCATAGGTGATACGAGCATAAATCTCGTCGGAAACGACAATCAGATCGTGCTCCTTCGCTACCTCGCATATCCGGGAAACCTCTTCTGGTGGGATTACTGAACCCGTTGGATTCCCTGGGTTGATGAGGACCAGAACCTTCGACCGGGGCGTGATGTGCTGCCTCACCATCTCAGCTGTGATCGTAAAGTTCGTCTCCATTGAGGTGCGGATTTCCACAAGCTTCGCTTGTGTAAGTTCAGCCGCTTGGAGATAGGGATTGTAGCCCGGGCACGGAATCAAAAGCTCATCGCCCGGGTCAAGCAGTCCCAGTGCAATGATGAACATTGCCTGCTGCCCTCCAGGCGTGACCACGATGTTCTCAGGACTATACTGAGCGCCTCCATGTGTCACGATATTATCGGCGATCGCCTGCCGGAGCTCTGGAATCCCTATCGGGTTCGTGTAATGCGTAGCACCCCTTCCCAGTGCCTCCTGACCCGCTCGAACGATGTGTTCCGGAGTATCGAGATCGGGATCACCACGCCCAAGCTTGATCACATCATCTAGGTCGGAAGCAATCTCCATCATCCGAGTGATGATGTGCTTGTCCTTCAGCTGGACCCGCTGCGCGAGTCGAGGGGAAGCAACCGTCATGACGCGAGCCCGTATATCTCGGAGTACTTAGAGGTGAGGTGCTCGATATAAAAGCTCGGCTCCAAACCCTGCCCTGTCGCATTTTCTAGGAGTTGCTCCCTGGTGTATCGGCGTCCATGCCGGTGCACATGCTCGGTCATCCATTCCCGGAGAGGAGCATAATTAGCTGTAGCCAATCCTTCACCGACCGGCCCTTCCTTTTTCGCTTCGTGGAAGAGTTGTCCCGCCATCACGTTACCGATGGTGTAGTTACAAAAAGTTCCGACCTGGCCCGAAGACCAATGCACGTCCTGAAGCACACCGAGCTGATTGTTCGGTACGTCTAAGCCCAAGTACTCCTTCACCTTAGCGTTCCACGCATCAGGAAGTTCGGCGACACTTAGGCTTCCATCTATTAGTGCTGCCTCAAGATCGACACGCAGCATGATGTGAAAGTCATAGGTCAGTTCGTCAGACTCGACCCGGATAAAACCAGGCTCTACACGATTGATGGCACGCCAGAATGTCTCGACATCTATACCTGCGAGCTGTTCGGGGAACGTGTCATGGAGTTCACCGTAGTTGAGTTCCCAGAATTCCCGACTCCGTCCGACATGATTTTCGAACAGTCGGGATTGGCTCTCATGCGCACCAAAGCTTACGCCGCCAACTGCGTACAAGCCAATGAGGTCGGTCGCAAAAGGGGTCCGCGTATAATCAGGATCGCAATACTGCTCATACATCCCATGGCCCGTCTCGTGTAGCGTACCAAATAGGCTCTTTGGCATCCACTCGTCGTTGACACGTGTCGTGATTCGAACGTCGTTGCGGGTAAACGAAATTTCGAAAGGATGCACGGTCAGATCGAGTCGGCCGCGGTCCGTATCGTACCCAAGCTTACGCGCCATCTTAAGCGCGAATCCGAGCTGCTTATCGACCGGGAATGGGCGCTGCAAGAAATCAACACGTGGAGACTCCTTCTCTCCAATGTCCTTGAGCAAGGGTATTAGCCCTTGCCTCAGCGAAGCGAAAAGAGGCTGGAGCGAGGCTATGGTTTCACCCGGCTCAAAACGGTACATAAGCGCGTCGTAGGGATGATCCTCATACCCAATACAATCGGCCATCTTGCGATTCAACTCGAAGGTTTCCTCAAGTACGGGAGCGAACGCTGCATAGTCGTTATCAGCTCTGGCCTTGGCCCAGACGTGCTGTCCCTTTGAGCCCATCTCGGCCCTTCGCTCCACCAACTCAGCCGGGATCTTCAAGTGGTAGTCGATCGCCTCTCGGACTTGAGCACACATCGTTCGCTCTACGCTATCCTCGGGGAGATGCGCGATTTCTCCTTCAGCCATATCCAGCAGACGTCTAGTCTCATTTGAGACCAAGTGATCGCGGGCGAACAGCTGAAGTGTCGCCAGTTGCTTCGCTCTTGTGGTCGCACCCCCCGGCGGCATCATCGTCCTCGCATCCCAACTGAGGAGTGATTTTGAACAAAGAAGGTCGTTAACCTGTCCTATTCGTTCCAGTAAACCCTTGTATCCCATGCGGTTGGCCTCTTTGCTCTGCGGCCTGTATGTTGTCGACAATCGGCTGCGCAACGTGCCCCTCTAACTCCAACGCTGTCAAGAATGAGTACCGATCTTCTCTGGAACACCGACCAACTGGTCGAAATGGCCGTAACCGGTCAGGTCACTCAGCCCGCCCTGAGACGCGGAGGATATACTCCTTGGCCAGACGGTGTTGGGGTCATGCTTCCTGGCATGTCGGGAATCACATATAACGCCCGGGTGGGCGATAGAGCATTTGGTTGGGCCAGTGATCACGTAGAACCCGGGGTATCCATCGCACACTCGAACGAAAAAGCCGACTTCGCTCTTCACTACCTGACGTGCATCGGCAACGAAGCCGAGGTTGTCACAGGGCTGGCCCAAGGTGGTAGGGGTATCGTAACAGGTGAGCACGCTCGAATCCTGATCGACTTTCCCGAAGAGGTACTCGAGGGAATGACCATCGGAGACACAATCCAAATCAGAACGGTCGGTCGAGGAATCCAGCTCCAGAACCATCCCGACATTGAATTCAAGAAGACAAGCCCAGCGCTAGCGAAAGCTCTCCGCCTGCGATCAGTGGAAGGACAGATCCGTTGTCCTGTGGCGATGGAACTGCCTCCCCGCATTATGGGGTCTGGTGCTGAGCTGAATTCGGAATTCGTCGATCAAGATCTGATGTCTGGGGATCGAGGGCTCATGGAAGAACTAGGCATTGATCAGATGCGGCTAGGTGACCTCATCGGAATCCGTAACGTGGACCACCGGTTCGGACGGTCTTACCGGGAAGGGTGGATCGCCATCTGCCTCTGCATCCACGGAGACTCGGTCATGACCGGTCACGGCCCCGGCATCCTCACACTGATGACTGGACCATCCGATCTGCTCGATTTTGAAATCGACTCTGCAGCAAACATCGCCCAAACTCTGGGCATCAGGGGGCAGGCATGACCACGAATAACGGGATAGCAACAAACCAACGAGACTTGGTCACCGTGTCCGTGGCTGGTGAAATCGCACACCCAGGGTTCCCAGGTCTACCTGCCGAACCCTATCGGCTAGCGTCCGATGGAACCCCGTTTCTTCTCCCCACGTACGGAGGGATCGTCTACAACGTATCTGTTGGTGATCCTGCTTTCGGTTGGGCCGCAGATTGTGTTCACCCAGGCATTAGCATCAGTCACTCCGATGACAACAAAAACCGCGGCCTAAACGTCTTCGCATGCATTGGAAACCGGGCTCGAGTAATGACCGGTGGTGCGTCTGGGGCCATGGGTATGGTAACAGGAAAGTCAGGCCGGTTCTCGGAACAGGTAATCGTTCACATGTCACGCGAAGCTAGGGCACAGATGGCCGTGGGCGACCAAGTGCTAATCAAAGCGGAAGGGACCGGGCTCACGCTTACCGAGCACCCGGAAGTATCTCTGAAAGGGATTTCTCCTCGACTGCTCGCGGTACTACCATCACAGGAGGAAGACGGTCACATAGCCTTCGGTGTCGCTGCGCATGTGCCGGCTCACTTGGTAGGAGCGGGACTCGGGCTGACCTCAGAAGGTGGCAGCATACACATTCAGTCTACGGATCGGGCAATACTGAACGAACTAAAGCTCGACCAGCTAAAGCTCGGTGACCTAATAGCTCTGGAGGATACAGATAGCCGCTACAATCATGGTTACCTGAGAGGCGCACGCGCCATCGGAGTAGTGGCGTCCACGGATGGGCCGCGCGCAGGATACGGACCAGGCATAGCGGTCATTATGACAGCGCCAGCCGGACAGCTAGGGAGCTTCCTAGCCCCGGGCACAAACCTCGCAGACCTATTGGAGATGGCCCCATGACCAAGGTCCCTATGACCGCGGTTTCACTTGAGAGCCTTAGAGGATTCGTCTTCGACATACTCCGAGCTATGGGCGTACCCGAGGAGGAAGCCGAGATCTTCGGAAGTGCGCTCATTTTCTCGGAGCTCCGTTTCCACCCCGGACATGGACAAGGGGTCAAGAAACTCAGGAGGTATCAAAGCCGGTTCGCGGAAGGTGGGATCGACCCAACTGCGCCGTGGGAAATCTTAAAGGAGAGCCCCGCCCTTGCTCTCGTCAGCGCAAACAACGGAATCGGGACGGTGGCGGCGACACGAGCGATGCGCCTCGCAATAGAGAAATCCAAAGTTTGCGGTATAGGACAGGTGATCGTGCGCGACTCCACTCATTTTGGCTC
>DLTN01000043.1:33481-38450 GCA_002500925.1 Gemmatimonadales bacterium UBA7835
ATGGCACCCTGGGGCGGGCGAGAAGGGGTCGTCGGGACAAACCCCTGGGGTATAGCTGTCCCAACCGGGCTCGGATTTCCAGCGGTTCTAGACATCGCCCTAACAACCGCCGGTAAAGGGATGATGAACTGGCATGCTGCCGAGGGCTGGCCAATGCCACGAGACTGGGCACTGACTCCCGAGGGTGAAGAGACCGATGACCCACACGCGGCGATGGCTGGTGCCCTGCTTGGAATCGGACAGTACAAGGGCTACGGCCTAGCATTCATGACCGATGTCCTCACCGGAGTTATCGGGGGTGGTGGGTACGGCCTAACACCCTATGCCGACCCAAAAAAGTGGGACGTCAGCCATACGCTGATGGCAATCGATATCGAATGGTTCATGCCACTTAATGAATTCCGCAGACGCATGGACGACTTCACTGAAATGGTGAAATCGAGAGCACTTCGTCCCGGTTTTGACGAGATTCTCATCCCAGGCGAGCAGGAAGCCCGGAGGGTTAGACGAAAGACTGATTCCGGAATCCCTCTAGAAGACGCAGCGATCGCAGACCTCGAAGCGCTTGCGACGGAACTAGGGGTCGACTCAGGGATCGAGGTCGTTGGTCCGTGGGAAGAAGAGACTCTTTGAAGCATTCTGTACTCGAGCCTCTACCAGCCGAATTTTATGCTAAAACCCGCAGAAAACTTCGTGCTCGGGCGGACGACGATGGACTCGACGGATTATTGCTACTGTCACCCGGGAATATTACTTACGCGACAGGCTGGCATTTCTCTCGCAATGAACGACCGATCGGCCTCTGGCTCGGGACTAACGGAGATTCGGTTCTACTAGTCCCGCACTTGGATTACGAATACGCGTCTGAGGTGCCCGGACTAAAAGTTCGTGCATACCAAGAATTTCCGGGTGTTACACCTCCGGTCCTCTGGATGCTCGACGAAACCGGGGCTCGAAGAGTTGCCATAGACACGCTTGATGCCGCACTTCTTGGCGCAGCTCAGCAGAAGCTGGAGCGCCTCGATCTTGAGGACCATGCGCGTGAAGAGCGCAGCGTGAAGAGTGATGCGGAACTGGCGCTAACTAGAGAGGCCGCCAGATTCGCGGACCAGGTCCTGAAGCGTCTTCTCGCCAACGGGGGCGACATCATCGCCCAGGGCGGAACCGAAGTCGATCTGCTCACAGACTGCACAGGCCACGTTCGTGAATCGCTGTCGGATGTCCATGGCGAAAAATTCCAAGGAACCAAAGTTGCAATTACAGCTTCGGTCCACTCAGGGCCAAGAGCAGCTCTTCCGCACGGCTCAGTCATATCTCGAAAACCCAAACCGAGAGAACCGATCATCGCAGGAATCGGATGCTGCATTGGCGGATATCACGCGGAAAGTGGCGCCACATTTGTACTCGGCGAGATCAGCAAAGAACAAAGCCTTCTAATGAGCGCCATGACTCAGGCAGGAACTGCAACCGTCGAAGCGCTCCAGAATGGGACCCGCTGTGACCAGGTCAACGAAATAGCCCTCGAAAAGATCCGTGAAGCCGGGTTCGGTAGTGCAATCCGTCACCGTATCGGACACGGAATGGGGATCGAGGGCCACGAAGCCCCCTGGCTTGCGCCAGGAGATCACACTCGCACTCTGCCCGGGATGGTCTTCTCTTGCGAGCCGGGGATTTATCGCCCTGGTCTGGACGGGTGGCGCACGATTGATACCCTGATTGTTGGTAAGGACCAGGTCGAACTGGCTAGTACCTTCCTAAAAGACCACCCTGCTCACAATCGAGTCCTAACCTTCTGAAACTGACTATCACCCCTACGCTCTGAGGAGCATGCAGCATGCCAGAACCCGCAGCATGGCGTTACGACAAAATTACGAAGCCCATGTTCGACGTACCCGCTGGACATGTCACCCTGACAGGTCGGGTACTCACCATGACCGGTGATGTATTGGCCGACGGGTTTGTCACAGTAGAGAATGGCAAGATTATTGCCCTCGGATCTCGATCCGAACTTGAAGCGGGTTCTTCGAGTGTGGAAGAGACCAGTGGTACGATCATGCCGGGACTCATCAACAGCCACGCCCACCTGAACTGGGACGGTATCCATGATTTGGCTAGGCAGTCGATGGATGACCCCCGGCCGATCTCCGCGTTCAAAGCAGCAGGCAACATGCTAAAAAGTCTAAAAGCTGGCGTGACGATGGTCCGCGACCTTGGCTTCCATGATATGAACCTCTATTCGAAGCAGGCCGTCGAGCAAGGGATCTTTCCCGGTCCCAGATTGAAGGTTTGCGGAGCTGCAATCATCCAGACCGGTGGCCATACATACTGGGTCTGTAGAGAGGCAAGTGGCGCGGACGAGATGCGACGAGCGGTCCGCGAGCAGGTGAAAGGGGGTGCCGACCTCATTAAGATCATGGCATGCCATGACACACTTGAGTTCACGGACGATGAACTGGCCGCAGTTATAGACGAGGCGCACCGAAACGGGCTCCCGATCACCGCACACGCTACATACGATGCATGCATTGAGCGTGTCGTTCGCTTCGGAGTGGATTGTGTAGAGCATGGCGGGTCCATGTCAGAGAAGACGATCGCTCTACTAGTCGAAAAGGAAATCCCCGTCGTAACGACTTTCGCACCACTCGTTCAACAGAGTCAGCCCGATATAGCAAGACAATTCGGGATCCCCGAATGGAAAATCGAAGAGCGCAAGAAAGCGATCGCGAACCCTGCTCGATACGAGGGTCTCGTTAACGCAGCGCGTGCAGGAGTATCAATTGTCTTCGGCACAGACGCGGGTAGCCCTGCCGTCGAGCACGATGTGATAGCACCCGAGCTAGCCCACATGGTCAAGGTCGGTGTTTGTCAGGACAATATGGACGCCTTGGCCTCAATAACCGTCCGGGCCGCTGCAGTCTCACAAATGCAAGATCGCATCGGGACGTTAGAAGTGGGCAAGGAGGCCGATATCATAGTGGTCGACGGCAATCCCGACGATGATCTTTTCGCTCTGGAACGAGTGATGGCGACGTTCGTAGCCGGAAGGAGGATGTACGGATGAGCATTCTGCTCGATCGACTAGCACCGCGAATTGTCGAAGAGGATGGTGCGTTCCGCACACGTATGCTTGGAATAGCGAGTGGGATGAAGGACGTCATCGCGCTCGGGCGAGGAGACCCTGACTTCCATACACCCGGGCATATAGTAGAAGCCGCAAAAGCAGCCCTTGATGCCAATCATCATCACTATACGGGCCCGACTGGTATCCCAGAGTTACGGGAAGCAATCGCTGAGGACTTAGGGGGGCGCTACGGTCTCGACTATTCAGCAGATGAGGTTGTCGTCACAGCCGGTGCGCAGGAAGCAATCATGCTGACGATGCTGGGGATGTGCGCACCCGGAGACGACGTGCTGATCACGAGTCCTCGCTTTACATCCTACGATACAGCAGTTCGGCTTTGCGGTGGCAATCCAATTCCCGTACCCACCTTCGAGCACGATGACTTCGCTCTGGATGTGGAAGAAATTGAAAAGCGTATAACACCTCGGACCCGAATGTTCGTGCTAGTCTCTCCGAACAATCCGACTGGCGCAGTGACCCCGCCTGACAAGATCAGAGCGATCGCTCAGATGGCGATCCGTCACGATTTGATAATCGTCGCAGATGAGATATACGGCCGCATGATCTACGAGCCGAATGAACACCTGTCGATCGCAACTCTACCCGGAATGCGTGAGCGCACGATCACGCTCAACGGATTCTCAAAGACCTACTCAATGACCGGGTGGCGTGTCGGGTACCTTGCGGCACCTAAAGACCTCGTCCACATGCTTACCGAGCCGCGCCATACGCTTTCAATCAATGCCTGCACCATCAGTCAGCACGCAGCCCTCGCTGCTCTAACTGGACCGCAGGAACCGATCGACGCAATGATCGGTGAATACGCTAAGCGACGGGCATGGCTCATGCCCGCACTCGACGATATCGGCTTCACGTATGGACATCCTGGCGGAGCCTTCTACATCTACACAAACGTATCCTCTTCTGGGCTACCGTCTCCAGACTTCTGCCTGCAACTCCTCCAAGATACGGGGGTGATGCTTTTCCCTGGAACAATGTTCGGGGACGAGAGCACGGATTACATACGCATCAGCTATCTGCAACCTCTCCCAATGATCCAGGAGGCAGTGGATCGCATTTCATCCTTCTCGGCCCGCGCACAGGCTGAAGCAGAGCGCGCTCCTCTGTGATTCGATAATGACCGTCACTCAACACTGACCCTGATATAGATACCTAGATGATCAAACCGAACACAGACAACCGCTTCGTTGGAATCCAGGCTAGTCCAATCAGCTTCGTTGACGAGGGTGTCGACAATGTTCTAGAAACCCTTCAGAACCGTGTCGGGGTGAACGTGCTCATGCTGGGAACAGTGAGCTGGCTAGGGCTCAAATCGGGCCGTTCCATCAGCCATGACCTCGACGGTTGGCCTGACCACGGCGTGCCAGAACCATACCAAATGCGAGGAGGTGCCTACTTCGATCCAGACCCTCGGTACTACAACGACACCTTCATGTCAGACTATCGGAGTCAGGACCCCGAGTTCGCTGGTAAAGACATACTTAAGATGGTCGTTCCCGATGCACATGAGCGGGGCATGAAGGTCTACATCGAACTAATGGAGCCGTTCTTCAAGTACGCAGGACATGGTTCAGCGGGCAACGTAGAGATTCCGACTCTCGCACAAGCAATGGAAGTAGACCTTTTGGGCCGTATCGGTGGGTCCCCATCTACGTCAAATCCAGGTTACCGAAAGTGGATTCACTCCATGATCGAAGACCAAGTTCGAAATCATGACATTGATGGAGTGATGTGGTGCAATGAGCGAAACTCACCACTAGATACCCTCATCCAGGGTGACGCACCGGGCGACTTCTCCGAAGCAGCGCGTCACGAAGCTAACGAGCG
>DLTN01000059.1:0-214 GCA_002500925.1 Gemmatimonadales bacterium UBA7835
GGTCGGCACGCCGCCTCTCATAACAGAAGAGGTGGAACCCATCGGTCCCCCACCCTTGGTGGTGACCCCAGGAGTGATAGCTAAATCGGCGCAGGAAGAAGCGGGCCGTTTATGGTCGAGCGCACAGGCTTCGTTCGAGGCCCAAGAGTTTTCACAAGCGGTTCTTGTGAGCGAAGAAATCGTGACTGATTTCCCGAGTTCATCCCTTTCGGGG
>DLTN01000059.1:538-1028 GCA_002500925.1 Gemmatimonadales bacterium UBA7835
AGGCTCTTTGGTTACTAGCGCGATCGCTCGTAGAGGTTGGAGACTCGGTCAAAGCGGATCAGGTAGCCAGTCGTTACGCAGAACTGATGCCAAGACAAGATCCAAGAGGTGGTGCGATTCGGCTTTGGCAGTCCTCAATTGTAAGTGATCCGGCGACCAGGATAGATCGCCTCTTGCGAATGGAGCAAGGAAGTAGTGAAGGGGACATTCTCCTAGCCATTGATCGACTCAGATCGTTAGTCGATGCGATTAGTGTCGAGTTGTTGCAGGAGGTGATTGATGGCATCCCGCCCTTGGGAGGACCACTGATGCCTCTGGTCGAGGCCCGGCTATCAGTTTCATTGCTTGAACTTGATCGAACCGCTGATGCTTTAGTTCTTGCTCGGAGTGCACTGGAGGGAGGGGTCTCAGGGAAGGAACGAGCATGGGCCGAGGGCGTTTTGATCGGCGAGTTTCCGCCTGGGCGAGGGCTTGAAACGGTCTTTACTAT
>DLTN01000059.1:1403-4483 GCA_002500925.1 Gemmatimonadales bacterium UBA7835
GCCCAGGGCATAGAGGTCGCAGCGAGTACAGCACTAGGCGATGAATTTGAGGTATCGGTCGACTTCAGGGATGATGGAGGAGATCCGTCGGCGAGCCTCCAGAGCATGAGGGCACTTGATCAGGCTGGGGTTGTCGGGATAGTTGGGTTCCTGCAGGACGATGACTTCTTAGCCGCTGCGGATGCTCGAGCGCGGCCGGTTGTTCTGGTGTCCCCGACGGCTCGTTCCGCGGACAGAGCGGGTGCAGCAGCATACTCGTTAGAGGGGTCTGATCCTGGCGCAGCTGAAGCTGTAGCCAGATATGCGGCGTCTCGTGCCTATCAGCGCATAGCGATGGTCTATCCACAGACGCCAAACGCTGAAGCAGAAGCTGATGCGTTTGAGTTAATTGCTGAGCGACTCGGAATGCCGGTGGTCGGACGATTCGGGTACGAGGCTGGAGCTACGTTCTTTGAACCACAGATTTCAGCGGCTCTCAATGCACTTCGATCGGAAGAGCTCGACAGATTAGCATTAGCGCCGAACGACACATTACATATGGAGGAGCTAGAGCCGACTGCGTTGTTCATGCCCATACCTCCCGAGGATGTGGAGTTCTTGGCACCCCAGATTATTCACTTCGGCTTGGACACTCTAGCTGTAGAGATCTTAGGTACCTCAGGCTGGACAGATCCACAGATTCTGACCTCAGTCGAGGCCCGCCTGACGACGGGTGTGATTGCAACAGCACCAGTGGTGTCTGAGCGAGCACTCGAGGGACAAGCAAGATTCCGGGACGCTTATGAATCCCGTTATCAGCGCTCACTGGTGGGTGCTACGGCATCGGTCGGCTACGACGCGGCATTGCTCTTACTTGAAGCACTTCGTGCTGGGCGCATTGAGCCTGATGAGGTTAGGGAATCTTTCGAGTCACTAGAAGGCATTTCCGGAGCGACGGGGGTCTTCTCGGTTGTCAGGGGGCGAGTTGTCCGAGACACCGAGGTAGTTCGTATTGAGGATCAGATGGCAGTTCCCATTGAGAGAATATCTCTCGGATCAAAGAATGGGCGGCGCTGATTGAAGGTTTCGAAAGGCTCAGCGCTAGGTTCCGGCTGGTTCCTCACTTTTAAAAAGAAAATTATACAAGCTGAGGCTGCCCCCTGCGCTTCTATCGGTTGATGGATATGGTATTCAGGATCCAATGGGCGATGTCCGGACGGACCTCGCACACCTCTTTGTAAGGTCCAGAGATGACGATTCACGAGAAGCTTCAAAGGCTTGAAGAAATGGGTCGAGAGGCCCAAGAGGGCGGCGGGGCCGAACGAATTAAGGCTCAGCGCGAACGAGGCAAGCTGTCCGCTCGGGAGCGGTTAGATCTACTGTTGGACGAGGGTTCATTCGTGGAGCTTGATCGTTTCGTTACGCATAGGTCGAGTGACTTCGGACTGGAGGAAAAGAAGATCCTCGGCGATGGGGTCGTCACTGGATATGGCACGATCCATGGACGCCTCGTCTTCGCGTTCAGCCAGGACTTCACGGTCTTTGGAGGCTCGCTTTCAGAGACACATGCGGAGAAGATCGTCAAGCTTCAGGATATGGCGATGCGTAATGGCGCCCCGATTATTGGTCTGAACGATTCGGGAGGGGCTCGCATCCAAGAGGGTGTGGTAAGTCTTGGTGGGTACGCTGACATCTTTCTCAGAAACACGATGGCGTCGGGGGTTATCCCCCAGATAAGTGTCATCCTCGGACCCTGCGCCGGAGGCGCGGTATACTCACCTGCAATAACTGACTTTGTGTACATGGTGCGTGGGACCAGCTACATGTTTGTGACCGGTCCCAACGTGGTGAAGACGGTTACCCATGAAGACATCGATATGGAGGGGCTGGGAGGCGCTGATATCCACGCCTCCACGTCTGGTGTGGCTCACTTCGCGCGAGACTCCGAGCCGGAGTGTCTTGAGTCAGTGCGGGAGTTGTTTCAGTACATCCCTCAGAACAACAGCGAGACGCCCCCCTCGGCTTCCGGGATAGATCCGCACGACCGGAAAGACGAGAAATTGCTCGAAGTCGTGCCGGACAATCCGAATCAGCCATACGATATGTGTGATGTCATACGGAGGGTGGTGGACGACGGTGAGTTCTACGAGGTGCATGAAAAATTCGCAGGTAACATTTTGGTGGGCTTCGCTCATCTAGGCGGACATGCTGTGGGCGTCGTAGCGAATCAGCCCGCGGTGCTTGCGGGAGTGCTAGATATAGACTCGTCGGACAAGGGAGCGAGGTTCGTTCGATTTTGTGACGCCTTCAATATCCCTCTGATTGTGCTGGAAGACGTCCCAGGATTCCTTCCCGGTGTGGCGCAGGAGCACGGCGGTATTATCAGGAACGGGGCAAAGCTGCTTTACGCGTTTGCTGAGGCAACTGTGCCAAAGGTTACAGTCATCACACGAAAGGCATACGGGGGCGCGTACGATGTGATGAACTCCAAGCACATTCGGGGTGATATGAATTTCTCATGGCCTCAGGCCGAGATCGCGGTGATGGGCCCAAAGGGCGCGGTGGAGGTTCTGTTTCGAAAAGAAATCGCAGAGGCCTCGGACCCCGAGGCAGCTACGGAGGCTCGTATCGAGGAGTACCGAGAAAAGTTCGCGCATCCGTATATCGCGGCATCCCGGGGTTATGTAGACGACGTGATTGACCCGCGGGAGACTCGCCCGCGTCTGATCTCGGCGCTCGACATGCTCCAAAACAAGCGTGATGAAAATCCTATCAAGAAGCACGGTAACATTCCGCTCTAACCCTTTGCGCAGTCCGCGTGTGCTTCTCCGGACTTTGCTTTTGGAAACGGGGAATTTCTAGGTTGGGGATAAACGCCAAAGCTTTTTCATCTAGCTAAGCCCTCTCCCTAAGGGGCTGCGCTCCCTCTAAACTTCACAACTGTTATTCCCTTTACTTGAATCGATCTTGATTTCATCCGTACTGATCGCAAATCGTGGCGAAATCGCGGTTCGTATCATTCGTGGTGCACGCGAATGCGGCGTCCGCACGATCGCTGTTTACTCTGAGCCGGATCGGCTGTCACCTCACGTACTCGAGGC
>DLTN01000072.1 GCA_002500925.1 Gemmatimonadales bacterium UBA7835
GACTTCCGACCGGATCTAGTGGTGGACGCTCACGAGCGACCCAGCGCGACAACGCCCGATTTGCAGCTGCTCTGGCCCCGGAATCTCAACGTCTACGGGCCGGTAAGAGACCTTTCGCGCGCACTTGTGGAGGACCACCTTTTCGAAAAGCTGCCTGTGTCCGGTCGGACTGTCGAGTTGTACGGTCCGGGGCCAGGCCCGCCGGGGGACGAAAACGAGGGCATCCTGCGTAATGCTGTTGGCCTTCGTCACGCTCTCGGACTTCTCGTAGAATCATCTGGCCAGCAGGGAGCACAGAGGCGCGCGGCCGTCCATAAGGAGACAATGAACGAGGTCCTAGAGTTCTTCGGGAACCGATCGGGTGAGATAGTCACTGCGGTCACAGCCGCGCCGGGGGCCAAGGAAGCTATCGGTCGGGATCGCTCTGAGCCGTTCTATTTGTTTGGAGCGGATGACAACCCCTCGACCCCCGATCAGATTCTCAATCCCCCTCCCTGCGCCTACGTGCTCAGCACGGACCAGGTCACCACGCTTCAGCCGCAGCTCACCCTCCTCGGACTCCAGACAGAGCAGGACGGATCAGATGTTCTTCTCCACATGGGTCAGCCAATGATGACGGTCGTTCCATTACTGGTGGATGCTGGTGCTAGGGGACCGAGAGTAGCTGGGGTCCCTAGAGTGTCAGAGGCGGAGTGCGGCGCTTCCTAGAGGGTGGGTGGGGTGACAGCCTTGATAGCTGTCACCCCCTCGCTGATTGACCCAGGATCCAACCCTCAATGGATCTGACCTGCTTTACGCAGGACTCGCCCGGTGGCCTGTGGCCCAATACGACCTCAATCATAGACAGCAGTCCGACGAGTGCATCGAACGGATCTTCTGAGTCTTTCGACGGTCCGAATCCCGCACCGATCATCTTCAAAAGTTGTGATTCTGCATCAACTTTACGTGAACAAAGCCAATTCCGTATGTGCTTTCCTTTAGAAGCTCTGTCGGCTTGATTGGTCTTACTCCACCCTCTACCGGGTGGGGACATGCAGAGATGAAGGCATGCTTCGGCTGGATAGGTCTCTGCTACAGTGATTTTGTGATGCGAAAGCAGGTCAAACAGCGAACCGTCAAAGGGCCAGATGGCCACGTCGACCTTCGAGTTTTGAAGGGCGGGGATGAGCACGTCACGCCAACCTACTATCGCAGCTTTCCCAACCTGCTTAGCACCTAGTGTCCAAAAAAGGGACGATGCCGCAGCTCGAGTGTCTGTGCTTTTCTCACATTCACGAAGGAGGTCTTTAATTGATTTTACCTGCAGCGCTTCAAGAAGGTGATTTTGCTTGCGGACCCCTACCTTCTTTCCTGGGCTCATGGGATAAAACGGTCGGAGAGGTCCTATCTCGCTCCTCTCTCGTGCGACCTCAAAGAAGTCGGCCCATATACCGTGACCTAGCTCTGGAAGGAGTGCGCGGAAGTCTCGAATCTGGATCTTTTCAGCGTAAGCTGAGGGGAGACCAATCGGAAAATCGAATCCTGCGAAGACGTTACCACCAGCCGCACGTTTGAGAAGTTTGGTAAATAAACTCTGAGGGTCCCCGACGCTCTCGGGTACACGAACTCGATATGATCCTTGGTGATCCAACTCGGCGATACAAATCCATCGTTTCTTGGCGTTTGAGCTCCAGTCCGCATGAGCAATCAGTCTCGGTAAAACGGGCAATCAGGGCTCCTTATTTCTGTTCTGGTGGTATTCGATGGTGCTCGAAGAAATCTAATCCTTGCTTGTTAACCAATTTCACTAAAAAGGAAGCCTGGTAATGGGTGTGAATGTCCTCATCCTCGGCGCATACGGGGGAATCGGCTCGGTGCTTTCGCGCCGCCTAAAAGCAAACGGTGCGAGGCTGGTGTTGTCGGGAAGAGACGAAGAAAAGTTGAACAGTCTAGCCAAAGAACTAGGGGTGGATGCATTTCCAGCTGATGCATCTGACTTTGACGCTGTAGATGATGTAGTAGAGAGAGCGGTAGAATCTCTAGGGACGATTGATGGCGCCGTGAATTGCTCGGGAAGCCTTCTGCTTAAGCCCGCTCACCTGACTAAGTTCGAAGAATTTAGGTCCACTGTCGACGCGAGTTTGACGTCGTCTTTTGCCTTGGTGCGTAGTGTCGCCCGCCCGATGATGAAGTCTAAAGCAGGGAGTGTCGTATTGGTATCCACGGCGGCGGCAGCTCACGGGCTTCCGAATCACGAGGCGATCGCTGCAGCGAAAGGAGGAGTTGATGCCCTAGTGCGCTCCGCTGCTGCTACATACGGAAAATCAGGAGTGCGGGTAAATGCAGTAGCGCCGGGTCTTGTTGACACCCCTCTGACGTCTCGGATAACCGGGAACCCATCTGCTCGGGCTTCGTCTGAGTCAATGCATGCGCTTGGCCGGCTTGGCTCCCCCGAGGATGTCGCTGGGGCCATCGAATGGCTTCTATCGCCTGAGGCATCCTGGGTAACTGGTCAGACGCTTGGTGTAGACGGTGGCCTCAGTTCGGTGCGATCTGCATGACCCGAGTTGCCATTATTGGTGCAGGGCCAGCAGGCTTGGTCGCCGCTCGTACCCTTGTCGATGCGGGAGCGGATGTTTGTGTCTTTGACAAAGGCCGTCGCCCAGGAGGAAGACTTAACACCAGAGAACATGGTGCTTACCAATTCGATCATGGAGCACAGTTCTTTACTGTGAGGGACGAGCGCATAAGTCCTATGCTCGAGGATTGGGTCAGCCTCAAAGTCGTTGCGCTTTGGAAAGGTAGATTGGTCCGACTTATGGGGAACACTGCCGAAGTAGCTCGACCCACTAAGCGATATGTAGGCACGCCATCAATGATATCGCTAGCTAGCGAGCTCAGGGGAGAGCTGGAGATCCTAAGCTTGACCCGTATAGTTGGAGTCGAAAGAAATCAAAAAGAGTGGCATCTGCATGATGAGCTCGGCGGAGACCACGGGGGCTTTGATCGAGTAGTGATGGCGATTCCTGCCCCGCAGGCAGTGCCCCTCTTGAGTGAGGTGCCGGCGCTTCAGCGAGCGGCAGAGGCGGTCGGCATGGCCCCGTCTTTTGCGGGAATGTTTGTATTTGCTGAGCCACCACCGATGGATTTCGATGGAGCATTCGTCGGAGACGGACCTTTCACATGGATTGCCCGGGATGCGAGTAAGCCTGGGCGACCTGATGTGGAAGCTTGGGTAGTGCACGCAAGCTCTGAATGGACTCGAAGACATTGGTCTGGGGACAGAACCGACATCGCGCGGCGTTTTCTCGAAGAGCTCACGATGCGTTTCGGGTCACTTCCTGATACGCTATTCGAGCGTACTCACCGATGGGGCTATGCTTTGGCGGATGGATTCGCACCTGGTGTTCTTTGGGATGCTAAGCTCGGAATCGGAGCGGTTGGTGATTGGTGTCGTGGAGGTCGAGTAGAGGGTGCTTTGGTATCCGGAATTCAAATAGCCGATAAAGTTGTCGCATCCGGGTGACCTGCCTTGTTTTCTGGTCTCGAATCCTGTTCCCCAAGGTCCCGGCGCTTCGTATCTTGGCTTCTCAGAGATCGTGCTCCTAACTGCCGGGATTAAACAAGTTATGTCTGAACGTGCAGCAACGCTCCTACAAGGCCGTCGTGAACAAATGGAGCGCGCCTTGGGGCGGCCACTAGCTACTCCTGAGGCAGGTGCGGATGATGAGATCCCTGATGAGACTAGGTCGTA
>DLTN01000103.1 GCA_002500925.1 Gemmatimonadales bacterium UBA7835
GCAGTTGCCCAAGCTGCGGGCGGGTTTGAGACTCTTCTGGCGGCAGCTACCGCTGCTGACCTTGTTTCGGTACTGCAGGGCGATGGGCCGTTTACAGTATTCGCGCCTACGGATGAAGCTTTCGCAGCCATTCCGGCCGCTGATCTTCAGGCGCTCCTCGATGACAAAGAAGCGCTTCAAAAGGTGCTTCTCTACCACGTTGTTCCGGGGAAGGTTGCGGCTGTTGACGTAGTTGCGCTGACTGAGGCTGAGACTGCTGCTGGTCAGGCAGTCACGATTGAGGTGGTCGACGGCATGGTCAAGGTGGACGATGCCAATGTTGTGGCTACGGACATTGAGGCGACCAACGGGATCATCCACGTTATTGATCGGGTGATTTTGCCCCAGATGTAGTGCCACTGCGCGATCTGCTTGCAGTTGGTCTAGCGAGCTAAGAGCAGCCCTCTGAGTGCACAACTTGGGGGGCTGCTTTGTTGTTGAATGTTAGTGCGTGATGATTCCGGCTTCCGACAGGACATGCTGTAACGAGTCGGCGAGCTCATTGTGATCGTTGATCGCCTCGCGGCATGCTTGTTCCGCTGTTCGCAGGCGCTGTTCACGTCCCTCCCATATCCCGACTGAGTCATTGTGCTCTTCGAGGACTAACCTGTAAGTCTGGTAGTTTATGGCACTCGCGCCCCGAGCTGGTATCGTTTCGTAGCGCTCAATGACGCCTTTGAGGGAATCAATGACAATCCCGAGTTCGAGCAGGGCGCCTTGACTCGTCTGGAGTCCTTCCCGGCATCGGTCTGCGGTGATTCGGGATCTGTTGACTGCGTTGCGCAGTGCGTTGATCTGATTCTTGATCTTCTGGCGCTCTAGTATTCGGTCCAAACTCATGAATACCAGCGTCACAGTCATTATGACCGTGAGAGTTACGAGTGCCTTCCGAGCGACCGGCTTCATGGGGCCTTATCGTTCACGGTGAAGGAGAGCATCATCCCCGCATGAAGATGCTCGGCGATGTGGCAGTGCATCATCCATTCTCCCGGATTCGACATCTCGACAAGGACGTCCATGGCAGAACCGACCGGCAAGATTGCGGTGTCCTTCCAAACTAAGTTTTGGTTCTCCACGCCATCGATAGAAACCACTAGAAAGCGTTGTCCGTGAATGTGGATCGGGTGATTCATCGGGTGGAATGAGTCCGGCTTGTTATGGATCCGCATTTTCACGATGTCACCGACCTGAAAGCTCCAGTCAATCTCATCATTCTGGGCTCCTGTCGTCACGTCTTCCAGAATCCAGGTGACCTCATCTGCAGTAGAGAGCCAGTTCATCATGGGCATTGCGTCATTCCATTCCATGGGAGCCGCGTACAGAGTGTCGGATTCCATGGATAGAACGATTGACTGATGCAGGTTCTGCACTCTCACAGTCGTTACTAACTCGTGGTCGGGTTCGCGTCCGAAGTGCGCACGCAGAGGCCTGATTTCCCTCACCACGTCGGAATGCTCACGCAGGGTTTCAAACGCCATGCTGACTTCAGGGTCAGCGCTCTGATCAGACACGGTAACGAGAGAAAGGGTATCGACGTGCGGGTAAAATTCCCCGCGAAAGTGATTGATCGCCTGAATCGTGTTGGCGATCGCAACCTCGCCCGGTTGGTCAAAGCGCACGTCAACCACGTAACGTTCTGCGGGCCCAATAACAATTGAGCCCACTAATTGCTCACGCTCGAATCGACTCACATCGGATGCAATAACCTTCATCGCTGCGTTCCCGAACGTGACGTTGAAGGTGCGTGAGTTAGCAACGTTCGTGAGGTGAAACCTGACGACCTCCCCTTGTCTTACTTCCATCTGGTGGTTGGTCTCTCCATTGACCATCATCACGTTTCCGAATCGGCCCATGAGCGCGTGCGTCGGCGACTCTTCTCCCCACGGTAGGGCACCCTGATCGTCCATGAGGATATCGTCTAGGACGAAAACCTCTTCGCGGTGAGCGGGACCGTAGTAGTTGGGATCCGGGGAGGTAACGAGAAGGTTGCCGTACAGTCCGAGATCCTGTTGAACGTCCTCACGCACATGTGGGTGGTACCAATACATCCCGGCATCTGGGACTCGGACTTCATAGGTAAAGGTCTCGTCCCGCTCTATCGCTTCTTGGGTGAGCCCCGGCACCCCGTCGAATCGGTTGTCGATACGGATCCCATGCCAATGGATCGTTGTCGGCATTTCGATCTCATTCTTTACTCGAACGATGACTGTGGCGTTCTGCGGAGCCTGAATGAGAGGTCCAGGGTACTGACCATTGTAGCCAAGCATGATCATTTCGTGCCCAGCGATTGTCCGTCGGACCATCGAAACCGAGATGTCAAGCGTGTCCATATTGGACAAGGGAACTGCCAGTGAGGGACGTGCCTCGGGAAGAGTTGCTGGATCTATCATCGTGCCGAGCATGAAAGGTCCAACCACTGGAACGGCTCCCTCAAGACCAGGGAGCATTGGCATGTTCATGTCCATTGGAACCATGCGCCACCCGCCGCTCATCATCATGCTGTGCCCCTCATGTTGGCCGCTGGATAAGCTCGGTACTGAAAAGAGAGCGCATACTGCTAAGAGAGCGCTTTTTTTATGGATCGAACGTATGTGCATGTATTGCCTAGTTGCCGTACCCGTAGGCCGCGCAGTTCTCCTCTTGGAGTGCACCGTGTCCGACCATTGTGTGCATCATCCCGCTACGTGACATGCCTCGCATGACAATTGGACCAGCCCACTGTTTCTGATCGGGGTCGTCGCTGGATTCGAGGGTGATCACAACGATGTACTTGTTCCATCTTACTCTACCACTGGTTTGAAGGTTCGCGTCTAAGACGCCCATTCGCTCTATGCGATCAATTTCAGTGGTGGTGACCCACGCGACCAAATTCCCTTGCAGGGGTGCCTTCATGCGCTGGAGGGACACGTGCAGGTCATAGGCGTAACTGCCGTCCGGAGCGAGTTGCACCGAAAATGGTGAATTCCCTGACACAGAAGACCGCACCTGTCCTGTGGCAAGCCCTGTACCGGGGATATTCTTGGTCGTTACGAGTTCAAATGCGTAGTACTGAGGTCCGACTGTACACAGCGCTATATGGACGGGTCTGATTTCGTGAGCTTTGGTTTCAGCTGGACTACTGGTAAGGGAGTAGCCGAAGGCGCCCATCGTGCCGAGGAGAGCTAGTATCTGAAGCATGGTCGAGCGTACACCTCTGAGTGTTTCTCGACAAGGCGTGCAGTGGTCCTCTTTGACCAAGAGATCAAGGGTGTATGCAAGGCTCACTCCCCCCACGGATCATTGTCACGGGTGAAGGTTGTCGGTCTCACCTAAGGATCTCTGTGAGGAAGAGGCGCGCGTCGGTAGCTCAGTGGCTAAGATGTCATTTCGTTCGTCGTCGGCTTCCTCCTTCCGGCGATCCGTTTCATCCATAATGAAGGGGAGATTCGATGAGTGCACGTATCCCCAAGTGGTCAAAGGCTTTAACTCTTCTTCTTGGTGCGGTCATGTTGGCGGCATGTGGGCCGTCGGCTTCACAGAACCAAGACCCTCTGATTTCAGAGGCTCTGCGTCCGTTGCCCGAAGATCTACGAGCCGACGCAACCGTCTACCGCTATAACGCCGATACAGGGGAAAGAGAGATCCTTCGCGAGGGTGAGAATCACGTAGAATGTGAACCACGGTCGGACGACGGGTTTACTTGGTGCTACCCAACCTCTACGGCCGCTCGGCGGGATCTGCGCGCCAGGCTTATAGCTGAGGGTTTGCCGTCAGAAGAAGTTACGGAACGGATTGCTGCCGCTGAGGTGAATGGGAGTGTGTCCCCATCACCTATTGGTTCGATGATGTATCGCACCTATGACGAAGGCGATCGGATACAGCTCCTCTGGGTCGTAGTCTTGCCCGATCAGGTCGCATCTGATCTTGCCATGCCTACGGGCAGCCAGCGTGATCCCTCACTGGCCGGCCAAGGAACTCCGTGGATGATGCGGGAAGGGACGTCGGGAGCTCATCTCATGATCCCAATAAACGGCACAGAACTCTCGAATGCGGGCTCGATTGCGCCGCTCTTTGATGCAAAGACGATCACAGATCCTGTTACCCAGGCGACACTGCCGTTACCAGATGATTTGAAGGATGTCGCTACGGTTTCGACCTTCGAAGCGTCTACCGGGCAGAGAGTTGTTCTACAGGAGGGCACCTCAACCGTCGAGTGCCGTCCTCACGATCCCGAGAGCGGATTCACTCGCTGTTACCATCGGGATGGTTGGGTGAGTAGAGATATGAATGCCCGCCTATTAGCTGAAGGATATTCGGAGGATGATGCTTCGGCAGTTGTAGCCAAGGCCATAGAGGACGGTGCTATTACGTCGACGCCGATGGGTTCGCTTGGATATCGACTATATGGAGAGGACGACAGGATCCGTCTCCTCTGGGTTCTGAGGGTTCCTGGGGCGACTGCTGCTGAATTGGGTATGCCGACCGAGTCACAAAGAGACAACGCATTGGCTGGCCGAGGCACCCCATGGATGATGAACGAGGGCACTTCGGGAGCGCATCTAATGATTCCGATAAACTCGACGGAACTGTCCAACAGATGAGATCAGGATAGAGCATTTTTGGGCAACGTAAAAAAAGTGGCCTAGGTTCGCTGGAAAGAGTCTAGGCCACTTTTTTTGTTTTCCCTCAAGACCGAAGTCCGTTTTTGAGGTTAAGACGGTTGCTCTCTAGTCGTCCTC
Source organism: Gemmatimonadales bacterium UBA7835 (assembly GCA_002500925.1). Lineage (GTDB taxonomy): Bacteria > Gemmatimonadota > Gemmatimonadetes > Longimicrobiales > Gaopeijiaceae > UBA2589. The sequence goes on from DLTN01000103.1 coordinate 4,758, forward strand.
TTCACTAACCGGCCGTTTGACGACCGGGTTATCCCAGTCCTGTGCCGACGAGATGTTCGGCTGTCCCCAGTGCTCACCGTTCCAGCCTTGGAAGCCGTCCATCTTGAACGTCCACACACCGGTAGACATATCACTGATCACGATTAGTCCGTCCTCGTTGCGAACGTCTACGCCGAACGCGCCGTTGAACATGGCTGGTCTGCCCTCGACTGTCGGGCCTATGTAGGTATCGTAGTAACCGACCGTCACAGGGTTGTTCGGATCCTGAAGGTTGAAGATCTGCAGACCATCGAGGTAGCCGGAGACGAAGACGTATGGCCAACGCACTTCGTGGTTGTGGACGAGATTTCTCCAGTCCGCTGTGAATGCCGAGATTGGCGATCTCACATTGGTGACCTCACCCTCTAAGGCCGGTTGGAGATCAAAGATCCTGAGAGGAGCGTACTGATACTCGGTCTCAGCGATTACGTATCGTCCGTCTGGACTCGGTGTGAATGTGTGTCCGTAGCTCACTCCACTTATGCCGGTGAGTGTGATACGCAGTTCAGGGTTCTCAAGGTCTGTTACGTCGTATATGTAGTACCCACCTGTGCCGCCCCCGTAGAACCGATCTTCGCCAGTGTCTGGATGGTAGCCGACGTAGAAGTCATGATAGCCACGGCCGGCACCTCGCCCCATCGGAGATTCAGGTACTGGCACCATTCCTACACGGGCATTTTCAAGATCTCCGTCCACAATCATTCCAAGGTCGTATATGAGTGCGCCAGGAGCCCTCGCTGTCGTGAATAGGTACACCCGATCGTTCTGATGTTTGTAGATAAAGATGTTGTGGAAGCCACCGGGCATATCCGGCTCTCGGATGCGTGCCACTTCACGGACCGTGGATGCGTCAGGCAGGTCTGTTACATCGAGAATTACAGCACCAAGGTCGGTGTTTGGACCGCCTTGACCGAATTGGAGTGACTGAACGAGGTAGTACCGATCGTTCCACTTGAAATGTTTAACGTCCATTCCACCAGTACGCTGGTGCAAGTCCTGGTTCTCGATGCGCCACTCATAGATCAGTTCAGGATTTTCAGGGTCCTCAAGGCTGATGATGTCTGTTCCCTTAGGACCTTCCCAACCGTACACCATTCGCGAGATATAGGCGTATGGGCGATGCATCTCCTGTTCGAGGTCCATGTCTGCTACCGACAACTGTGCACCTAGGGGCAGATGTCCTAGGACCTCCATGTTATCACTGCTCCGATTCATGGGGCTCCATGGGACTTGTTGGCCAGCCGCGGGAGAGGCCAAGGCAATGCTCAAGACAGCCAAGAGTGTCGTGCGAACGTTCTTCATCATCAGTCTCGTCAGGGGTTTGTGTCGCGATGGATCAAGGTGGGGTCCGTAGGTACGAGCGGGCAACCGGACACCTGCCTCTGGCATTGCTGCTTAGTGGATATCGTTGTCAGTGGACTTATCTTCGCTCCTGCCACCAGTCGTCCTTAAGGATAGTCACCGCTTCTTCTAGTTCCATGCCGTTGACCCTTAGGACAGCGCGGTATGTGCCGGGTGTAGCTTCACTGATCGCAAAGCGGGTCGTGTCACCGTTCTGGCGACCGAAGCCGCCGCTGCGCACGGTTTGACGTTGTTCACGTATTCTGTCTTGCTCCTCTTCGCTTCGCTCAATTTTTTTCATCATGTCCCACTGAACGATATTGATTCCGGCTGTTCCTTCGTGCTCGATCTCGGAGATCGCGATCTGGCCTTGGTAAATGGTCAGTGTCACCTCGGCATCGCTGCGAAGGTAGAAGAATAGGGACGCTCCGGGTGCTTCACTCTCCCCTTCGAAGTTCGATGACGAGTAGTTGGTCCTATCCACTGCGACCCATCGGATCTCAGGCTCCGGTGTAAAAAAGAAGGCGTCCTCAGCCATGACCGTCGGTGTTAATGCCGACAGTGGGGCGATATCTGTGACATAAATGCCGCGTCCATGAGTAGCGACAACTAGATCATTGTCTCTTTCCTGAATCTTCATGTCGTGCACGGGACTTGTCGGCATGTCGAGCTTCATGCTCGTCCAGTTCTCGCCACCAGTGTTGGAGACCCAAACCTGAAATTCGGTACCAATGAAGAGTAGATCCGGGTTTATGTGGTGCTCACGGATGACGTTGACCGGGCCGTTCGGAAGGTTGGCCGAGATATCGGTCCAGTTTTCACCGAAGTCTGTGGTCTTATAGACAAAGGGTCGAAAGTCGTCTCTCCGGTAGCCCGTATACGTAAGATACGCCGTCCCCAATTCGTGATGAGACGCCTCGACGCGACTGACCCAATATTCCGGGTTGTTTGGGATATTTTCGTTCAATGAGGTCCAGGTCTCGCCTCCATCTTTAGTGACCTGAACGTTCCCGTCGTCTGTCCCGACCCATATGACCCCGGCTTTGAGAGGCGATTCGTCGACGGTCGTGATCGTGCCGTACTGGATATTTCCGTCTCCGCCTCTACCTGTGGTCTGTGTGGCAGGATCGTCTTTTGTCAGGTCAGGGCTAATGACCTCCCAAGCCTCACCACGGAATTCTGAGCGGAGGAGTATGTTGCCTGCGTGAAAGATGACGTTGCAGTCATGCGGTGAGATTAGAATTGGAGCGTTCCAGTTCCATCGCATCTCAGGATCGTTGTGCCGCACACCTTTTGTTTCGCCGGTCAACAGGTCTGTACGACGGATGGGACCGAACTGAGACTCGTTGTAGAGGTAGCGGTTTTCGCACCAGTCGATCTCGTTGTACATCCCGTCGCCGCCTCCGACGCGTTCCCATTGCTCGAAGTAGACCGGGCCACCCGCTGGGTTCGTGTGATAGGCCATGTGCGAGCCGTTGTCCTGTAGCCCGCCCATGACTCGGTAGGGACGTGAATTGTCTACGCCGACAGCATAGAACTGCGCGAGCGACTGAAAATCAGGGTGGTACCAGTTTTCACCGCCATCGTAAGAGATTCCCATACCATGGTCGTAACCAAGGATGATGTGACGTGAATCGTCTGGGTTAATCCAAAGGGCGTGATCGTCTCCCCCGAAACCGTACGGACGCCGCTCCCACGTTTCGCCACCGTCATAAGTACCCCATGACGCAGCCGATAGGACGTGAACGATATTGGCGTCGTTTGGATCGATGATGATTTGACCGTAATAGTAGGCTGGACCACCACCTATCGACTGATTGTCAGGGCTCACTTTTTCCCAGTTTATCCCTGCGTTTTCGGAGCGGTACACTTCACCACCGATCATTCCTCGAGACGACCTATGATCTAGGAGCTCCTGACGTCGTTCCCCGTCGGACATACCCTCTTTGTTTGCGTTTTCGATCGTCACGTACAGGACATTTGGGTCACTGTGGTATACGTCTACTCCGATCCGACCCAGCATGCCTTCAGGGAGGCCCTGTCCGATCTGGATCCAGTTTTCGCCACCGTCCGTTGTCTTAAAAAGACGGCTGCCTGGGCCACCTAGGTCGAAGGTCCACGGCAGGCGAACCTTGTCGTAGGTCGCTGCGTATAGAGTGTTTGGGTCGGTCGGATCCATAACTATGTCCACCACACCGATGTCTTGTCCCTCAGAACGGTAGTTCAGTGAACGCTTCCAGGTTTGGCCTCCATCGGTCGATTTGTATAGGCCGCGCTCACCACCTGCCGAGTATAGTGGTCCTAGTGCGGCGACGTACACCACGTTTGGATCCGTCGGGTGAACTACTATACGCCCTATGTGCTGAGACATCGGAAGCCCAACGTTT
>DLTN01000083.1:0-3557 GCA_002500925.1 Gemmatimonadales bacterium UBA7835
CAGCCGTCTCAAAGCCGCCACTCGTGAGCTTCGTACACCTCCACACGCACTCTGAATACTCGCTTCTCGACGGAGCGAATCGCCTAAGCGACCTCATCCGCAAGGCGACAGAATTCGAGATGCCCGCACTCGCTCTGACCGATCACGGCTGCATGTTTGGGGCCTGGAATTTCCACAAGATGGCCCGAAAGGAGGGCATCAAGCCAATCGTAGGAATGGAAGCCTACGTGGCACCCGGAGATCGTCGTGATCGCTCAAGGGGCGGTCCAGGAGACCGGGCACACTACCATCTTGTTCTCCTCGCCCGCGACCTACAAGGCTACAAAAATCTTTGTAAACTATCCTCCATAGGTTACACAGAAGGCTTTTATCACAAGCCACGGCTAGATCGAGAAGTCTTAGCACAGTACAACGAGGGCATCATCGTCTCATCCGCCTGCATGGCGGGGGAAGTTGCTCGACACCTTCAGGGGGGCAACGAGGGTGGTGCCAGAGAGGCAGCCGAGTGGTACGCCAATGTGTTTGACGGCCGTTATTACCTAGAGGTCCAAGCCCACGGAACTCCTGGGCAGGCCGAGCTGAACCAGCAGATCTTCGCTCTCTCAAAAGAGATCGGACTCCCGGTGGTTGCAACCAATGATGCGCACTTCTGCACCGCAGGGGATCACGAGGCTCACGATATCTTACTCTGCATTGGACTGGGAAAAGACCACGACGATCCGAACCGAATGAAGTACGATCAAGGCCTGTACTTCAAGAACGCGGATGAGATCGCAGAGCAGTTCCCAGCGAACCCCGAGGTCCTCGAAAACACACTGGCGATAGCGGATACAGTGGACCTGGTATTCGAAAAGAAATACCACGTCCCTGAGTTCCCCGTCCCAGAAGACCATGACAATGAGGCCGACTACCTCGAGCATCTAGCACTGGAGGGAGCCCAGGGGCGCTACGGAGACCCGCTACCTTCAGAAATCAAAGAGCGATTCGATTACGAAATGGGAGTGATCAAGGGCACCGGTTATGCGGGTTACTTCCTGATCACCGCCGATTTCATCCGCTGGGCACGTGATAACGACATACCAGTCGGTCCAGGGCGCGGTTCGGCAGCTGGATCTCTGGTTTCGTATGCTCTCGGTATTACAAACCTCGATCCCATCAAGTTCGATCTTCTTTTCGAACGATTTCTGAACCCCGAGCGAATCTCGATGCCTGATATCGACATCGATTTCTGCTACGAACGGCGTAGTGAAGTGATCGACTACACCCGTGAGAAGTACGGGAGGGACGCGGTCGGACAGATCATCACCTTTGGGACAATGAAGAGCCGGGCAGTTATCAAAGACGTAGGTCGCGTTCTTGGTTTCGAGCCATCAGAAACAGATCGCATCGCAAAGCTCATCCCCAACGCGCCGGGCCAAGCTTTTACGGTTCAAGAAGCTGTTGACGGACTCAAGGAGGTGAAGGCTCTCTACAAGCAGGACGACCGACACCGACAGCTCTTCGACTACTCAATGACACTCGAAGGGCTAGCTAGGCACTCGTCAGTGCACGCCGCAGGTGTCGTAATCGCACCAGGGCCGATAGACGATTACGTGCCGGTCTCAACACAGAGAAACAGCAACGGCTCTGATGACGATGCGATGGTCGTCACACAATACGACATGAATGCGCTCGAAGATGCAGGCATGTTGAAAATGGACTTCCTAGGCCTAAAAACCCTGACCGTCATCCACGACTCAGTAGAGATAGTCAAAGCTAGGCATGGGAAACTCGCCAATCCGGACAATGGCGAAGAATACGCCACCGTCGATGACATCCCTCTCGATGACCCGGCAGTCTACAAGATGATCGCCCGCGGGGGGACAGCCGGAGTCTTCCAGTTCGAGTCGAACCTTGCGAACGACAAGTTGCGAGCGATGGGATGCGACCGCTTTGAAGACCTTATCGCAACAAATGCGCTCATCCGTCCAGGGCCGCTTGACTCCGGTATGACTGACGTATTCATCGAGAGAAAGCTAGGGAGACAGGATGTCGCATATCCCCATCCTGACCTAGAACAGATCCTTTCCCCTACGTATGGCGTGATTGTCTATCAAGAGCAGGTGATGCGGATTGCATCTGAGCTGGCAAGCTTCACGCTCGGCGAAGCAGACGTGCTCAGAAAGGCCGTAGGGAAGAAGAACGCTGAGCTCATCAAATCTGAGCTGAATAAATTCGTAGAGAGAGCCGTGGGTCGGGGCATCGATAAGAAGATAGCCGTGGACCTTGCCGAACAGATCGAGACGTTCGGTCGCTACGGCTTTAATCGAAGTCATTCAGCAGCATACTCGCTGATCTCCTACCACACGGCGTGGTTTAAGGCACATTATCCGGCCGAATTCATGGCCGCCCTTCTTTCCTCGGTACTCGATAACACCGACAGCGTAGTCAAATACATCGGTGCTTGCCGAGATCTCCCTCGATTTCTGCCAAAGCTTAAGGATCCTGTCAAAGTTCTTCCTCCCGATGTCAACGAATCAGGATGGAAATTCACAGTCACACCTTCCGGTCAGGTACGCTTCGGGCTTGGAGCTGTAAAAGGGGTAGGGCACGGAGCGGTCCAGTCCGTTCTGAGCGCCCGCGAAAAAGGCGCTTTTACATCTCTCTTTGACTTCCTTGAACGAATCGATATTCGCGCACTCAACAAACGAGCATGTGAGGCACTCATAGCGGCAGGAGCGCTGGACGCCTTTGGTCACAGAGCTCAATTGACTGCCGGCCTCGAATCCGCATACTCAGAAGTGCAAATACGCCAAGCAGAGCTTGAGTCTGGTCAAGGGTCTCTTTTTGGAGAAGCATCCGCCCTGCCTCGCTCTGCCCCAGAGCTACCTAGAATTTCTGAATGGACTGAACCCGATCTCCTCACACGTGAGAAGGAGTCGCTCGGATTCTTCATCTCAGGACATCCTCTAGACCAGTACCGTGAAGTGGTTCGAGCGTTCGAACCTGTGACCTCGCGCACTTTGGCTGACCGACCTGGCCAGCCCATCGAGCTACCGTGCGTAGTGACGTCGGTGACACGCCAGATCTCAAGAAAAAACAATCAAGAGTGGGGCAAGATCACGGTCGAAGACTTCGAGGGTACAGCGACAATCCTCGCCTTTAGGGAGACTTGGCAGAATTTCAAGGAAATCCTAACCCAGGACGAGGTCATTCTGATCCGGGGGAAAGTCAGTGCGAATGAGCGTGACGAGGAGGACCCCCCCGTCTTCCTAGATGAGGTGCGCCTACTAGAAGAAGTCACAGATGGCGGGGAACTGGCCATCCAGATCGAGTTGGACACGGAAGCAGAACTCACGGATGAAGCTTTCGCCTCTGCGCGTCAGGTGTTTCTTGACCACCCCGGTGAATCTCCCATCTGGCTGCAGATCGGCAGAGAAAACGGTGAAGGAAGCTCAAAGCTTCGCTCGAAAACTCTCAAGGCGAAACCAGACGCTAAAACAGTGGGAGAATTGAAAGCGATTTTCGGTTCAGGAGCCATCTGTTTGATCCGCGCGGTAATACCGAAAATCGAAGAG
>DLTN01000083.1:3903-6316 GCA_002500925.1 Gemmatimonadales bacterium UBA7835
ACCCGCAAGAATTTTGGAGGAATAAGGCTAGGAATGCAGGCTAACCGAAGAAACTCTTCGTTCTCAGCCCTCCTCATCCTGAGCTGATCGGGAAACGGAATCCACTAGTGAAAGTGCGGAACTGGAGTGTCGATCCTGCAGCCGAATCACTCGGAAATGGAGCGTATCTTTTGCGCGCCCATGCCCACATCGAACGGCCACTCGAAGAAGTCTTCGATTTCTTCGCTGACGCCACAAATCTCGAGAGAATTACTCCGCCATCACTACGGTTCTCTATTGTGACACCCAAACCAATTGAGATGAGGACCGGCACCCAAATTGATTACAGGCTGAAACTGAATGGGATACCATTCCGGTGGAGGACTCAAATCACGGAGTGGAATCCGCCGCTCAAGGCTGTCACTCAGAGGTGGAGTGCATCCTTCACAGACGTGCAAATCAAGGGGCCCTATCACACATGGGTGCATAAACACCAGTTCGCCGCGATCGTGGACGAGTACGCGGGGACGAGCTTTACAACCCATATGGTAGACGAGGTTAAGTACCGACTTCCCCTGTGGCCACTCGGAGCTCCGGCTCTTCCACTGGTCAAGCGCGAACTGAAAAGGATCTTCGTTCACAGAATGCGGGCGCTTAACGAAGCATTCGTATGACAAATAACTAGGATCCTGAGTCAGCCCCCAGCGATAAGCCCGAGTTGCAGAGTCTCCTTACCTGCCTAGATCACTAGCGCAGAACGGACATCTCCCTTCCCATCCCTCATCCACGCTGAGAGACTTCATCTTTCGAAGGTTCCGGCGCACAAGCGCAGTCACTCCGACCCTGTCGGCCATGAAAACCGAACAAATCCTTTGTAGCCTAGGCATCGACGACCACAACCGCGGCGGCTTTGCTGGAGAGTGGATCGGATCCGGTCCAGAAATTGAGATCTTCACACCGATTGACGGAAGTCGACTGGCCACGGTCAGTCAAGTCTCGGAGAAAGAATACGATAAGATCGTAGACCGCGCCCACGCCGCGTTCATTGAGTGGCGTAAGATTCCAGCTCCAAAGCGAGGAGAGGTGGTTCGCCAACTAGGCAACTCGCTACGCGAGGCAAAGGCAGACCTCGGAGCGCTAGTCACCCTCGAAATGGGCAAGATTCGAGCGGAAGGCGAAGGCGAAGTGCAAGAGATGATCGACATCTGTGACTTCGCAACTGGCCTCTCTAGACAACTCTACGGCCTCACGATGCCAAGTGAACGGCCAGACCACCACATGAAAGAGCAGTGGCATCCACTTGGAGTGGTCGGAGTCATCAGCGCATTCAACTTTCCCGTGGCAGTATGGAGTTGGAATGCCGCGCTTGCAGCGATCTGCGGAGACACCACCGTATGGAAGCCATCCGAACGGACCCCCCTAACTGCATTGGCTGTAACGAAAATTGCCAGCGAGGTATGCCGGAAGAACAAGGTTGATCCGGCAGTCTTCTCGCTAGCAATCGGGCACGGATCCACTATAGGTGAACTAATGTTACACGACCGCCGAATACCGCTTGTTTCAGCAACCGGTTCCTGTCGCATGGGCAAGCGGGTTGGAGAGGTCGTGGGTGGACGTCTCGGGAAGTCAATTCTGGAGTTAGGAGGCAATAACGCGATCATCGTGACTCCGAACGCCAACCTCGATCTCGCTCTCCCTGGCATTGTCTTCGGCTCAGTTGGAACAGCCGGGCAGCGCTGCACCAGTACACGCCGTATCATTGTCCATCGTTCGATCAGAGATGAGCTAGTCCGTCGCCTGATAACGGCTTATGCAGGTGTTCGTATCGGTAACCCACTCGAAGAGGGCACGCTCATGGGCCCACTCCTCGATGAAACATCCGTGAACGCATTCGTGACTGCCCAACAAAAAGTGGCTTCAGAAGGAGGTGAAATTCTTTACGGAGGCGAAGTCCTAGAAGGAGAAGAATTCCCGGGAGGCAGATATGTCCGACCGTGCATCGCTTCGGCAGCGAACCATTTTCAAATTGTTCAAGATGAGACATTCGCACCGATCCTTTACATCATCGAGTACGGAAACGCAGACTCATCTCCTTCCAAAGCAGTCGACGAAATGGGTGAGGCGCTCCAGATCCACAACGATGTCCCGCAGGGTCTGTCATCATCGATTTTTACGGACAACATCCGGGAAGCTGAGTACTTCCTCTCAAACCGAGGCTCCGATTGTGGGCTTGCCAACGTGAATATCGGAACATCAGGAGCGGAAATCGGTGGCGCCTTCGGCGGGGAGAAAGAGACCGGTGGAGGTCGTGAATCTGGATCGGATGCGTGGAAAACTTACATGCGCCGACAAACGAATACGGTGAATTGGAGCACGGATCTCCCGCTGGCCCAAGGCATCTCATTCGAGTGACCAACGTTTCAGGACAGAGTTA
>DLTN01000053.1:0-1993 GCA_002500925.1 Gemmatimonadales bacterium UBA7835
AAGCTTTTGTGATTCGGGTCGCAATACTTGGGTCTACCGGATCGATTGGATGCAGCGCACTCGAAGTCATACGGAGACATCCCGAGCAGTACAACGTCACGATGCTCGCGGCCAACAGGAATATTGATGCTTTAGAAGCACAGGTCAGCGAGTTTCGGCCTAAGAAGGCGGTAATCTGCGATTCGTCTCTCGAACTCCCGAAGGCTAATGAAGCGACGAGATGGGAGAGTGGAATAGAGTCTATTGTGGAAGCTGCAGCAGATCCGGATGTCGATATAGTCTTGAATGCGCTTGTTGGTGCTGTAGGACTTAGGCCAACCCTTACAGCGCTTGAGGCGGGTCATCGAGTAGCGCTAGCTAACAAGGAATCCCTCGTAGCAGGAGGTGCCTTGGTTGTAGCTGCGGCCGAGAGCGGTGAGGGTGAGGTGATTCCAATCGACTCAGAACACTCTGCGATCCTTCAATGCCTGCAGGGTTCCGATGACAAGGATCTACAGAGGATAACGTTGACGGCATCAGGAGGCCCTTTTCGTGGGTGCTCGAAAGCAGACCTTCACAAGGTTAAGGCTATTGAGGCCTTGCAGCATCCTACGTGGAACATGGGTGCGAAAATCACTGTCGATTCGGCGACTTTAGCTAACAAAGCACTTGAGGTCATAGAAGCCCACTTTTTGTACGGGCTAGACTATGACAAGATTGAAGCAGTGGTCCACCCTCAGTCAGTCATTCACTCTTTTGTCGAATTCGTTGATGGTTCAGTACTAGCACAACTCGGCTTCCCTAACATGGAATTACCGATCCTATATGCCCTGAGCTATCCGCGCCGGTTAGATGATGCCTTACTCCGTACCTACGATCCGGTGAGGTTATCTCCACTCACCTTCGAAGACATAGATCATGAGGCATTCCCGATGTATGCCCTTGGGGTGGAGGCAGGTCGACGGAGCGGTTGCGCGCCAGCCGTGTACAACGCTGGGAACGAAATTGCCGTTGAGGCATTCTTGGAAGACCGGATCCGTTTCCCTGAAATGCCTGAAGTGGTTGAAAGAACGATGGACAGAATTGGAATAGCGGCGCCCAGAGATCTCACAGACGTGATTTCTGTCGATCGGGCAGCTCGAAAGGTGTCAGCCGAAGAAGTCGCGCGCTGCGCGCAGTCTATAGGAAAGAAGTCATGACAATAATCGCGACCCTCATCGTACTTGGCGTACTCATATTCGTGCACGAGCTCGGACACTTCTGGGCTGCCAAGGCGGTTGGTATCGAGGTCGAGAGATTTTCGATAGGGCTGGGTCCTAAGGTATTTGGATTTACTCGCGGTGAGACTGAGTGGGTCATCTGTGCTTTCCCGCTCGGTGGGTACGTGAAGATGGGCGGCATGGATGATGAGGTCATGCAGAAGATCGAAGGTGGTGAACTTCGACCGGACAGCGTCGAGGCACTCGTGCAGAGCACAGATCGACATTTCGACTCAAAGCCAATCTGGGCCCGGGCCTTAGTACTTTCCGCCGGGGTCATGATGAACATGCTGTTTGCCCTGGGAGTGTACACGTTCTTGGCCGCTACGTACGGCGAACGTCACTATGACAGTACGCGCATCGGTCAGATAGTGGAGAGTACGTTGCCCACGGGCACTGAGGAATTGGCCACCGTCGATCGCGCAAGTCGGTTTGTGCGGATTGGTGCCGAGCCGGTCGAGCACTGGGGAGACATCCGTCGGGCTTTGCTAGAAGGTGATGCAGGGCCTGTGCGAGTCGATCTAGCAGAGCCAGCCCGTAGCATTGAAATCCGCATTCCGGCCACTGAAGCAGAGAGGCGCTCCCTTTATGAGTCTTTGTTTGTATGGTTGGAGTCAGGAGTAGGGATAACGGACCCAGGGACACCTGCGGGGAAAGCCGGCCTCGAGACTGGTGATCGGGTGCTAGCCGTGAACGGAACGCCGACCGCTGGTTGGTACGATTTCGTAGATCAGATACAGGCGCGCCCAGGAGAA
>DLTN01000053.1:2374-17820 GCA_002500925.1 Gemmatimonadales bacterium UBA7835
TCGAGGGAATCGCTCTTGATGGTCGGACCCGGATGATTGGTCGCGCTGGGATTCGTCCTCCAGGAATAGACATGACGTACGAGAGGGTCTCACTGGGCGAGGCGATGGCTACAGGCTATCGAGAAACCGTGGCGATAACCGCGCTCATAGTAGGATTCCTGGGTGATTTAGTAACAGGAGGTATTTCACCCCGTTCGCTTGGGAGCATCTTTACGATTGGTGAAGCGTCCGGGCAGGCTGCTGAGGCCGGCCTCGAGACTTTTCTCAGTTTCATGGCCCTGTTCAGTGTGAACTTGGCGGTTCTGAACTTGCTCCCAATCCCGATCTTGGATGGAGGTCACCTTATGTTTCTTGCGATTGAGGCCCTTCGAGGAGGTCGGGCCCTGAGTCTTGAGCAGAGGCTAAGGTGGAGTAATGTCGGTTTTTTCATCCTCATTGGAATCATGGTTCTAGCGCTCTCGAATGACGTGATGAGACTGATGGGTCTCTAAAGTCATGAAGTCTGGGCTTGGGGTAGGCCCGTTAGCGTCGCTTGTACTGTTGGCGGTCTGTCCTCTCGCCGTGTCTGCACAGCGGCTATCAGAGGGAGGCGATTCTGCTGTCGTTCAGATTGAATTTGTTGAGGTGTACTACACACTTCAGGATACGACTCTCACTGAGGTAATCGCTCGGCTCAACAGCACTCGTCTGGCTGGAGCGGGTGGTGAGATGTCTCAAGGGCTTACAGAGTACTATATCCAACCCTCGTGGCGTCCCGTAGGCGTCCGTGGGCGTTGTCGCGTCTCCGACCTGACCCTCAGAGTTCAGATTCGCGTCACATTACCAGAATGGCCGAGTCAGGCTGATCGTCCTACGGAAGAGCGGGCTTCTTGGCAATTGATCGAGAGCGCGATTCGATCGCATGAGCATCAACATCGTGACCTTACCATCAATGCGGCGAGAGCTTTGGCGGACGATCTAAATGCCCTGGAGACCCAAGGGTGTCGAGCGCTCAGACAGGCCTTTTCGGGAAAGGTGGCGTTGGCGGGCGAGCGTCTAGACGAGATCCATGCTCAATTCGATCGTAACACCCCCGAGCGTCTCTCTATAGCTGCCAAGCCTCCGGGTGGGGGTTGACCTTGACCTCTCTGATCGGGTGTTTAGATCAGACTGAGTTGCGCTGGACCCTCACGGTAACGAAGATCTTCGATGTCGAGGAGGGCTGTCGGGTGATTCTGTTCCGCCACATCCAGATAACCCGACCATCCGGCCTCTTTCAGAGCTCCTCCGACTACTTTGAGAGCTAGGTCGCCACTGTTGCATTCTTTCGATAGGTGTGCGAGAACGATACCTGCGAGTCTGGGATGCATTAGTTCGACGGCGAAACGGGCTGCAGCCTGATTGGACAGGTGCCCATGGCTCGATGCGATCCGGCGCTTAACAGATACAGGGTAGTTACTAGTGTGGAGGAGCACCTCGTCATGGTTCGCCTCAAGCACAAGAAAGTCGCAATCAGACAGGGCATGGCGAATTTGAGATGTTGGTCGTCCAAGGTCAGTCGCGACACCAACCCTAAGACCCGTGCACTCATCTACGATGGCGACACCTACCGGGTCTACCGCATCGTGTACGGTCAGGAACGGCTCGACTCTAGCGTCACCCACGTGGAAGGAGCGTCCCGGATTGTAGGTAAGCACGGTTTCTTGGCCTTTAAAAAGCTTTGAGCATGCTTCCTGAGTGCCCTGTGTCATGTAGAGCGGGGTTCCGTATCTTCTAGCATAAACTCCGATACCACTCGTGTGATCACCATGTTCGTGCGTCACCACGATCGCATCGATGTTCTCGGCCTCGACTCCAATTGTACTCAGCCGCTTGGCAAGTGAGCGGCCGCTGAAGCCCGCGTCGACTAGCAGGCGGGTGTTTCCGGCCTGTAGAAAGATCGAATTTCCAGAGCTTCCGCTCCCAAGAACAGAGATTCTCACCAGCTGGCGGCGCTACGGTAACTCCAACGAGTCATTTTCTGCGTCGTTTCTCGGTCTTTTCCCACGCGATGCGTAACACATTCGCCATCCCGGAAGTCAGTTTTTGGCCACGTCGAGCCATAACTCGCTCGGCCGTTTGAAGAAACTTCTCAAGCCGGTGATCCTCAAGGTCTTCACCTGACCCCCAGCTAAATGGAGGAACTACTGACGGAGCCATCAGGCCACCGAAGACGTTGCTTCCAGCGCCAATGATAGCCCCGGTGTTCAGCAGTGTTCCTATGCCTGTCGTGACATGGTCGCCAATAAAACATCCTACTTTGATGAGGCCTGAGTCCTCGTCACCCTCTGGTGTCCAAATTCGAACCGAGGTGTAGTTGTTTTTTAAGTCAGAGTTCGTTGTGAAGGCACCTAGGTTTACCCATCGGCCGACAAGAGCGTGTCCGATATAGCCTTCGTGTGCTTTGTTCCCGTATCCCAGAAAAATACTGTCCGCGACCTCTCCTCGCACCCGGCACATGGGTCCGATCGACGAAGTCCCCACCGAGCCACCGAGGATGGTCGAGTCCTGACCCACATAGAGAGGTCCCTTCAAACGCGCCGGGCCTTCTACTCTAACGCCCGAATCGATACGGATAGGACCGGAGCGGAGGTCCAGATGAACCCCGGCTTCGATTATGGCTTCCTCTCCCAGTGACACGTGGTGTACCCCAACCCGGTGCGCACCAGGTGTGAGATGATCCTGGCTGAAGAGCTCTCTGATATCATCTGTTATACGGTCGTGGTTAGCTGCTAGCAGATCCCATGGATGGTTCAGGATCGATCCTCTCAGGTCGAGGTCAACTACTGCTTCACTTGGCTCGGCCTCGGGGTTCCTTAGCCAAAGTTCCGAAGGAATTGGATCCCCACTTGCGAGAACCCAGCCAACTGGATCTCCGTCAATGCAGATGCGGGCTGACTTTGTCGGTAGGTCAAATTCCTGAAATGATACGACGGCACGACTGGAGATCAGGATGCGGGTACCCGAGGACGCTATGTCGTCTCGTGCTATCGCTGGCGGTGCTCCTGGTTCGTCAAAGCCGATCAGTGCTGTTCGACTAATGTGCCCCCTGCATTTGACGCCGAATATCAGCTCTGCCCGTTGTCGTGCAGTTAGGCACCCGTGGAGAAGTTCCCCGCAGGGGCGGGTAAGGCTGTATGGCGCCCATGCCCGAGCCCGGCGGTCGTCAAATAGATAAAGGGATATTGCCACTAACGGGCTCCTTCCATGCGGTCGAGAAGCTCCTTGAGCTGAGACGCCCTAGCTCTGGGCATGACCATCGTCGTGTCCTCCACCTGCACTACGACGAGGTCTTCGGTTCCCATAAGCACTATTCGGCCTGGACCTTCTTGGTAAGCGATCGATCCGCGTGCGCCAACTAGCTCGACATTACCCAATGAGACATTATCCAACTGGTCTAGAACCTGCGTTCGAGAAAGTGCTTCCCAACTACCCACGTCATCCCAGTTGAAGGTAGCTTCGACCACTCCTACTCGATCGCTGCGTTCCATGACTGCTCGGTCGATCACGCTCACGGGCACGCGCTCGAAAAAGGCGTCCGCTCCTTCGTTATTGATAAGTGGTAAGAGATCAGAGATCTCCTGTGCGTGCCTACTTAATTCATCTAGGAGCACGCTGGCCTTCCAAATGAAGATTCCTGTGTTCCAGAGGTATCCCTGGTCTACATATCCGCGAGCGGTCTCCTCGTCGGGTTTTTCATGAAATGCCTTTACGCGGAAAGACTTAGCCAAGCCAGCCGCTTTGAGTTGTTCACCGGCCTCGATATGCCCGTACCCAGTTTCGATTCGGTCTGGGGATACGCCGATACTGAGAAGTAAGTCATCACGCCGAGCTACCTCGACGGCACTCGCGACCGTTTCCACAAATTCTTCAAGGGGGTCTAGTAGATGATCGGCGTGCATAGAAACCATCACCGCCTCCGGATCAAGCTTAGCTAGTTTCGCCGCCGCCCATGCCAGCACGGGTGCGGTGCCTCGCGCCTGTGGTTCAATCCAGAAATTATCTCGCTCTAGGCTGGGAAGTACTGATTTGATTGGACTTCTCAGATTTTCCCCAGCTAGGATTCTGATTCGTTCAATGGGGACCAGTGCAGCTGCGCGTCTCATGGTATCAACGATGAGCGGTTCTTTAGTACCAAGACGGAGAAGCTGCTTGGGTCGTTCTGGCGTACTCGCGGGCCAAAAGCGGGAGCCAATGCCTCCGGCTAGGATGGTCACCCACGTGTGGGTGTCAGGCGTCGCGCAAGATGTCTTCGATTCGGGCAATGAGCTTCTTCGGGCTAAAGGGCTTCGTAATAAAGTCGTTCGCACCTCCGGCTAGAGCGCATTCTCGGTCTGCGTCCTGACCTTTCCCCGTTAGGATGATTACTGGCGTTTCCGAGTGGATTGGATTGGCTCGAATCTTGGAAAGAGTTTCGAGTCCTCCGGCGACTGGCATCATGAGATCCAGTATCACCAAATCCACATGATCTTGCTTAATCTCCTGCAGACCTTCAATGCCGTTCGGTGCCGTAATGACATGGAAGCCCTTCGAGTTGAGGGCCACCTCCAGCACTCGCCGGATGTGTGGCTCATCGTCAACAACGAGAATGCTCCGGCGATTTTCGACCGTTGCGGCGTCGGGGACCACATCACCTCGCATGAAGGGGACGGGTAGGGGAACTAGTCCAAGGTGGGAGAGAGAACCCCCTAGGAACGGCGGGGAACCTACCTTGGATATGGGGTAAAGTCAAGTAATAACAGGGCTTTGCGGGGTTGACCCTAATCAGGCATGCCGTAACTTGCCGCACCTATTTCGACTTTCGTTCGAGGGTAATCTTGAACCAAACATCAGGCCAACGTAACCAGTGCACTCGGGCAGTTCTCGCACTAGTGGGAGTGTTAGCGGTCTTTCTGACGGCGACGGCCTGCGACGATAACCCATTTGCCTTCAATTGGGATGACGTTCCGGACACAGTATTGCTGTATTCCATGGCTAGGCCTGAACTCGGTTTAGTCTCTGCTTACGCATTCTTCGACGGTGTTGGGCTTGAGGTTGAGGTGCCGGGTGCAACTGGGCAATGGGATATTGCGGTTGATACAAGAGGAGGGAAGATCGTCATGCTGCCTCCTCCAGTGCTTGGAATTTACACGGATGCAGAGATCGCGACGTTCGAGAACACGCTTCTCGCGGATGTAACGGAAGCTCCCAGTGATTCACTCGAGTATGTGTCAGATCAGCCGGTTCCGGTCGAATTTGGGAATGTTTACGTGATAAAGACGAACCGGTCCCCAGGATCATTTGGGCGTAGTTGTCGATACCACGCTAAGCTAGAAGCAGTGGATATAGATCCGGTAGGTGGGACTCTCATCTTTCGTCATGTCACGAACCCAGTCTGCAATGACCGGGATCTCGTGCCTCCGAACTGACGTATGCTCGACATCCGATGGCTTCGTGCTGAGCCCGATTTGGTCAAGGAGCTGCTGGCTAAGCGTGATGCGTCTCTGCCCGGCGCTATAGACGAGATTTTAGCCCGCGATGAGGCTAGGCGAGAAGCGATTGGCGAAGTCAACGAGCTAAAAGCTCGACGGAACGCCGCGTCCAAGAAGGTAGGTGAATTAAAACGTGCGGGTGAGGATGCGTCAGAAATCATTGAGGAGACGCGTGCGCTCGGCGACAAGGTTGCTGAGCTTGACTCTATCGTGCGGGAGGCCGAGGAGTTCATACGACGAAACCTGCTCGTGATCCCCAATGTCCCGAACGAACGGGTGCCTATCGGTGGGGAGGCAAAGAACGAAGTTCTATCGCTTTGGGGGGAGCCGGCTGCGCGAAGTTTCGAACTGAAACCTCATTGGTCGGTAGGTGAGGAGCTGGGTATCCTTGATCTTCAAAGAGGAGCGAAAGTGTCGGGCTCTGGGTTTCCCGTTTTAGTAGGGCAGGGTGCGCGGCTCCAACGTGGATTGATAAACTTTTTTCTAGACGTGCACACTACTGAACACGGATATACTGAGGTTCGAGTGCCTTATCTGGTCACGCCTGACTCAATGGTAGGAACTGGGCAGCTGCCGAAGTTCGCAGATGAGTCATACCGGTCAGAGCGTGATGACCTATGGCTAGTGCCGACAGCTGAAGTTCCTGTCACTAACCTTCACCGGGACGAACTTCTGACGGCGGACGACCTTCCAAAGCGCTATACGGCTTACTCACCGTGCTTCAGGCGAGAGGCAGGAGCTGCTGGAAAGGACACGCGAGGGTTGCTTCGAGTGCACCAGTTCGACAAAGTCGAACTAGTTCGTTTTGAGACCCCGGATAGGAGCTCTGAGGCTTTAGAGGAATTGACGCGAGAGGCTGAGACCATCCTTGAGCGCCTAGGCCTGAATTATCGACGGATCTTACTAGCATCGGAGGACCTTGGCCAAAGTGCGGCAATGACATACGACTTGGAAGTGTGGGCACCTGGCGTCGAGAAATGGCTGGAGGTGTCGAGTTGCACGACCTTCACTGACTACCAAGCTCGGCGAGCGAGTATTCGCTATAAACGAACACAGGCCGAGAAGCCCCAGTTCGTGCATACGCTCAATGGTTCTGGCTTAGCGCTGCCGCGCGTGATCGCCGCATTACTTGAGACTTATCAAGAGTCGGACGGAAGTGTCTCGCTTCCAACAGTGCTTCACCCCTACGTTGGGAGCGATCGGCTGACCGCCTCGGTGTAGGTTCGGGGGCCGCGATACGTTCTGACCTATAGCTTAGATGATTCGCATCAAGTGGCCCGTCGCTCTGGCGACATTATTTGTGATGCTGCTGGGGTGGTATCTACTCTACACCCAGCAGCTCTTCAGGCGTGTCCAAGAGAATTCAGAACTTCTCTCTAGAATCTATACTGAGGTGCAGGAGGGTTTGGTCTCTCAGGACCAGACCGAGGTGACGCAGTCTCTTCTAGAACTGCAGCGCATTGTAACAGAGTCGGGGGTGCCTCTCGTCGTAATGGGGCCCACAGACACTGTGCTGAACCATGTAAATCTTCCGTTCGAGGTAGATGTGGGGACGGCTGAGGGCCAAGAGCGCGTTCGAGCATATGTGCGCAAACTAGATGAAAAACATAGTCCGGTAGGAGATCCGCTAGGAGCACAGCAAATACACTTCGGTGATTCTCCCGAGGCTCGAAGTTTGAGGTCGGTTCCTTTTTTACAGGCAGCGGGGCTGCTTCTGACAGTATTTATCGGCTTGCTAGTAATCCGTTACCAGCGAAGGGCTGAGGGAGAACGGGCCTGGACATCAATGGCTCGAGAGCTCGCGCACCAGTTAGGCACGCCTCTCTCTTCACTGGCAGGATGGCTTGAGGTCCTGAGGCTACCGGAACGTGACCGGCCTGGGGATCTCGACGACCTCGATATCGCGAGTTCGATCGGCGAAGACCTTGAGAGACTCGAGCGGGTCAGTCATCGTTTCGAACTCATAGGGACGGAACCTGAGCTTGAAGGTTTGTCGGTTCGGCAAGTTGTTGAGGATCTGGAGGGTTATTTGGCTGCGAGGATTCCTCGGTTAGCGAAGAAGGGGGTCGAGCTCATCGTTGATATCCCTCACGGACTGCCCCGGGTTAAGGGCAACGAGGTTCTTCTAATATGGGCGCTTGAGAACGTTGTGAAGAATGCGCTTGATGCTCTTGCCGGCCGTGGGGGAAAAATTACGATCTACGCGCGGGAGATCGGAGGGCAGTGGGTAAGCCTCCGGATCCGCGATTCAGGGCCCGGGATCTCTCCTGAAGTGCGTGACAAGATCTTCGAGCCCGGAGTGTCAACTAAATCCGGTGGGTGGGGGGTTGGTCTAGCTCTGTCTCGCCGAATAGTTGAGGGTGTCCACAAGGGTAAGATCGAGCTTCTAGAGACCGTAGAGGGTACAACATTTCAAATTCGCCTCCCTGTAGCAGAAGCCTGAGACTGACTGTCGTCTATTAATGCAGGACTCATTCCAGACCCCTAGCCTCCATCTTCAAGGGCTGAACCCGGAGCAACTCCGTGCAGTAGAGCACTTCGAAGGCCCAATCCTAGTGCTGGCGGGTGCAGGATCGGGTAAGACGCGAGTCTTAACCGCCCGTGTATGTCACCTCATCCACACCCACGGGGTGCCGGCGGACCGTATTATGGCCGTCACGTTTACGAACAAAGCTGCGGGTGAAATGAAGGAGCGTATAGCGCGTCTCTTGGGCGCGGAACCGGGAGGCATGTGGGTGGGAACTTTCCACGCTCTTGGTGCAAGACTCCTTAGGCGGCATGCTGATCGACTAGGATGGGATCGCACGTTCAGTATTTTTGATGCTGACCAATCGCTCCGTCTGGTTAAGACGGTACAGGATGAGGCAGGGCTTGATCGTAAGCGGTGGAGTCCGAAAGCGATTAAGAACGCGATCAGCAACGCCAAGAATCAGCTGATCACAGCAACCGACTTTGCCGCTGAAAACGATGGATCCTTCGATCTTTTCATGCGTAACGTTGCGAAGGTATATCCAGAATATCAGAAAGCGTTGAAGAACCAGAATGCGTTCGATTTCGATGACTTGCTGATGAAGCCCGTTGAGCTTTTCGAGAATTCGTCAGACCTGATTGAGCGGTATCGAGAACGTTTCGCCTTCGTGCTTGTTGACGAATATCAGGATACTAATCGTGCACAGTTTCGGTTTGTCGAACTACTAGCTGGACATCACACAAACCTCATGGTCGTTGGAGATGACGACCAGTCAATCTACGGTTGGCGGGGTGCCGACATTAAGAACATCCTAGATTTTGAGGATGCATTTCCCGCAGCGGTGACAGTGCGCCTGGAGCAGAATTATCGCTCGAGCCGCAACATTCTTCAGGCGGCGAATCACGTGATTGCCGAAAACCTGAATCGTAAGGGAAAGACTTTGCGAACGGAGCGGGTTAGTGGTGAAAAGATCACGACGCTGGAATCGTTTGATGAGAATGACGAGGCTCGATGGATAGTCCGTGAGATTGAGACCTCCCTCCGAGAGGCATCAGGATCGTCATACTCCTCAACTGCGGTCCTGTATAGAACCAATGCTCAGGCTCGCGCCCTAGAGGATGCCTTTCGGCGCCAAGGGATTCCTTACCAGGTCGTCGGAAGCGTCCGTTTCTACGAAAGGCGTGAGATCCAAGATGTCTTGGCGTATCTTAGGCTTATCTCGAACCCTAGAGACGCTGTAGCGTTCGCAAGGATTGTGAATTATCCGAGACGAGGGATAGGTCTTACGAGTCAGGAGCACCTCGGACTGTGGGCCCACGAGCAGGGTATTTCTCTGCTGGAAGCATCAATGCGTGCGAGTGAGGTGCAGAACTTGAGAACAGCTGGCGCCCAGGGACTCACGCGGTTTGCTGAGCTTGTCCAGCGCTTCAGTATTCGCGCCGCCCAGGCCACCGTCGGAGAACTTCTGGAGGAGTTGATCGAGGAGCTGGATCTAGTTCGGCACCTGATTAAAGAGGGGCCGGAGGGAGAAGATCGGGCACGAAACGTCTCCGAACTGATCGCTGGTGCGGTCGACTTCGATGCGACCCAGTTACTGAGCATAGCGAAAGAAGATGCAGACGGCTTCACAGAGCTTGACCTGTTCCTACAGCAGGTGGCGTTGGTGGCGGATGTTGATCGACTTGACCCGAATGCTGACGTTGTAACACTGATGACTTTGCATAATGCAAAGGGCTTAGAGTTCCCTATCGTTTTTATAGCTGGGATGGAAGAAGGGCTGTTTCCACTGGGCCGAGCCTATGATGAACCTGACACCTTGGAAGAGGAGCGCCGTCTGTTCTACGTCGGTATTACCCGAGCCGAGGATAAGCTGACGATTTGCTGGGCGAGACAACGTCGTCGTGCCGGTGATTTCAACTACAACACACGTTCATCATTTCTGGATGCGGTCCCGGAAGAGTTAGTTGAAGAGAGGAGGACGAAGCGTCTAAGCGTTACCGGTAGGATGGCGCCGCATCACGGTCGACGGGCGTGGCAATCTGGTGGTGGCCATCATGAAGAGGGGGAGTATGAGAACGAATCTGATCCGGACTATTCGTTGAACCAAGATACTCCCCGCTTCGTAAAGGGTGAGAGGGTTGTGCACGAGACTTTTGGGTCCGGCTCGGTGGTTGAGATTTCGGGTTTTGGTCGAGATCTCAAGGTGACTGTCGACTTCGAAGATGCAGGCATGAAAAGACTGCTACTTCGGTATGCGGCACTTGAGAAAGATTGGCCGTGAGTGTGCCCTAGCTACTGATATCTGGGTGAGCCCAGGGAGGCTGGAACCTAAGCCCCTTCGCCTGCATCATTGGGTGGCTCAACCTCCCGGTTTTTCCCATCCTGGCTTTTTCCAACGTTGAACTCAATGGGTTCGTCTTCTGCACGCACGCTGGGCGTTTCGTTGACTTCCTCGCCAGTGTTTGGTGAAGGAGAAGTGATCTCTCGGGCGCCGGCACGGAACCCTCGCATTGTTGAGGCGGTGTCTATAAAAAGTTCTTCTGCCTCTCGCTGGATTACCTCAATTAGGGCATTGAAATCTTCTAGTCTGTCTCCGATGTGTCCCGACATCTTATTAAGACGTTCTGATAGAATTCGGATCGACGAATTAAGTTTTTCGAGGTCTGATCGAAGCGACTGGGTTATGAACTCCAGGTTATCCGATATGATCTTCGCCCGGTCAGATACGGGTCCGATGGCGTCTTCAGCCCGGCCTCTCAAGTCTTCCAGCATCCGGTTGATACGTATTAGGGCAGTCAAAGCAACGATCAGCAGTGCCACAAGCGCTAATGCGATGACGATTGTGGCCATTTGCGAAAAAATGACCAGTTTGCTGCCGGGGACAGCAGATTGTGCGAGAGCGATTAGAGGTGAACTCATGCCCAGAAGATAATGCACAGTGAGGTCTCCGTGTTTTGCTCCGGCACGGATCCTGCACTTGAGGTCCAGTGGGTCCGATGAGCCGATGTCTTTGGTGGTGAAGAACGATTAAGGGGGTCTATAGCAGCACTAAGTGCAATGGTGCAGTTGGCGAGGTCCATTGAGTGCAGGTATCTTCCGCCTTAATCAGCTGGGCCGTTGGCTCGAGCAGGTCGGCTCTGGCCTGTACCCTTCTTAACGTATTTTCAGGATGATATGGGGACCTTCGTGGTCGAAGGCGGACACCGGCTTGAGGGTCGGATACGCCCTGCAGGGAACAAGAACTCGGCGTTACCATGCTTGGCAGCGGCTGTGCTTTGTCCCGAACCTGTAACCTTTGAGAACGTCCCAAGAATTAGAGACGTTCTTACGTTTTTGAGTATCATAGAGTCGCTAGGAGCTGATGTTGCGTGGTCCGGGTCTAACGAGCTGACCATAGACGCTGGATCGGTTCACACTAATCGTGTGGACGCGGCTATGGCGCGTCGGATTCGAGCTTCTGTGCTTCTAGCCGGACCGTTGCTTGCCCGATTTGGGCACGTGGAGCTTCCGCCGCCGGGTGGGGACGTGATTGGTCGGCGGCGCATGGACACGCATTTCCTCGCTTTCGAGGCGCTGGGATGTGAGGTGACACTGAATCGTGGTTATGAAATCAGTGCCGAGCATCTTATAGGTGCAGACTTCTTCCTTGATGAGCCGTCGGTGACAGGCACAGAAAATGCCATCATGGCGGCGGTTAGAGCTTCGGGTGAAACAAAGATACGCAATGCTGCTGCGGAGCCCCATGTGCAAGACCTCTGCCATCTTTTGAATGGGATGGGCGCTCAGATCTCAGGTATCGGAACCCACGTGCTTACAATCGACGGAGTGAGAGACCTTAACGGTACACATTTCCGGATCGGTGCGGACCACATCGAGACGGGCTCGTTCATTGGCCTTGCCGCTGTAACGCGGAGTGACATTACAATCGAGGGCGCGCCGGTTGACCATCTCGACTCAACATTGATAGGGTTTAGACGGCTGGGCATCCGCTGTGAGGTGGTTGGTCGCGATCTTTCAGTGTATGGCTCCGAAGAACACCGGATCCAGATGGACGCCTTTGGCGCTGTGCCGAAGCTGGACGACGGTCCTTGGCCAGCGTTCCCAGCGGACCTCACATCGATAGCGCTTGTTGCAGCAACCCAATGCCATGGTACAGTCTTGATTCACGAGAAGATGTTCGAGTCTCGTATGTACTTTACCGACAAGCTCGTAGGACTCGGGGCCTCAATCATTTTATGCGATCCGCATCGAGCAGTCGTAGTTGGCCCGAGCCCACTCAAAGGTGGGGTTGTAGAGAGCCCGGACATTCGTGCCGGTATGGCTCTGCTAATAGCAGCACTTGGTGCAGAGGGTAGGTCAGAGATCCACAATATCCATCAGATTGAGCGCGGATACGAGATGATTGATGAACGGCTCGGTCGATTGGGTGCAAAGATCGAGCGGATTGAAGGATGAGTGGCTCAGAAAGCCCACCCCGTCGATACTTTTTGCTAACCCGATGAGGTCCGAACTTCCGTTCACGGTGGATAGCTGCTAGGTGGGGCGGGGTTGAGCTGGACTGGTTACGCCCTGTGAAAGAGGGGGCTTTCGGGCAATCAGGGTGGACCGAGGTCAAACTCCAGTTCCTCAGTCGGGTTGAGCGAGTCTCTCGCCTCTTCTATATTCTCCCTCCGTTATAGCTGCGAAGTTTGCGGCGGCAGTATCGAAGTGGGGGAGTTGGTCGCCCCCGCTTTTTTATTCGATGTGGACTTGGGGTTCGCTGCTTATGCGGCGCACCCCTCGTTGCTGAATGGAGATTTCTATGCGGTCCGTCCCGGAGATAGATGGAGGGCTAGAATGCCGTGTTGAGGAACTTGGCTACGAAGTAGTTGAGTTGCGTTGGGCGGGCAGTGGTCATAGGCCTATGCTAAAGCTTCGCATCGATCGCTCGGATACTATCCCGGGCCAAGGAGTGACCGTGGACGAGTGCGCTCGGGTAAGTCGAGATCTCGAGTCCTGGTTGGATGAGCACGAAGGGATTTCCGAGAGGTATGTGCTCGAAGTTTCATCGCCCGGAGTTGATCGGCCGCTGTCGCGGCCGCGTGATTTCGAGCGGTTTAAGGGAGAGTGCGTTGCCGTGAACGGAAAGGAAGTACTTTTGGGAAGGGCAACGAGGCTTGAAGGGGAATTACTCGGGCTAGCGGAGTCTGGAACTGACAATGAGTCGGTTCTGCTGCGCCTGCCGAGCGGCGAGGAGGTGGGTATTTTGCGGTCAGAGATCCGAAAAACCCATCTCGTCTTCACGTGGGAGTGAGGAGAAGAAAATGGCGAATGCGGCACAGATCATAGAGGCTTTCAGAGATGTCGCGTCGACAAAAAGCTTGTCTGACGAAGAGATGACCGACCTAGTCAAGGATGGGATGCTCGCTGGCCTGGCTCGTATCTATGGCGCCACAGTCCAGGCTGAGATCGACATCGACGAGGACACGGGTGATTTCGATATCGTGGTGCTCCGTCGCGTCGTAAACGAGGTGGAGGATTCAGCTACAGAGATAGCACTAGACGAGGCACGTTGGGACGATGACACCTACGAAGTGGGTGATGTCATGGAGGTCCCGGTCTCCTTTGCTGACTTCGGGCGCAATGCTGTGATGGCTGTCAAGCAACGTATTGTCCAGCGTGTTCGCGAGAACGAACGAGACAGGATCCGAGACGAGTTTGCGGATCAAATAGGCCAATTGCTTTCGGGAGAACTCCAGCAGATTGAGCGCGGAAAGCTCGTTGTGATGCTGAATAGGGCTCGGGATGCCGAAGCGATAATTCCATGGAAAGATCAGAACCCTCGAGAGCGTTTCCGTCAGGGTGACCCCATCCGAGCGGTGCTCAAGAAGGTAGAGGAAACCCCAAAGGGGCCTCGTCTTATCCTGTCGCGAGCGGATCCTCTATTCGTCTCTGCGCTCTTTCATCTAGAGGTCCCCGAGATCCATCAGGACATCGTGGAGATCCGGGAAATCTCTCGAGAGGTTGGGGGAAGAACAAAAATTGCGGTCTACAGCCGTGATGAGTCGATCGACCCTGTCGGTGCGTGCGTGGGACTGAAGGGCTCTCGAGTTCAAGCCGTTGTGAATGAACTAGGTGGTGAGCGTATCGATATCGTGCCTTGGCACCCTGATCCGGAGGTCTTCGCCCGTCGTGCGTTGGCGCCGGCTCGTGTATCGAAGGTAGTGACTGACTCAGATCGTCAAGTCGTGACAGCGATCGTTGACGAGGACCAATTGTCCCTAGCGATTGGACGAAATGGTCAAAATGTGAGACTCGCTTCGCAGCTCATTGGATGGCAGATCGATCTATATGGCTCAAGAGAGTGGGTGGAGCGTGGTTCCGATCTCGCGACGCTCGGTGAAGAAGGCGGAGATGAGCATTACGAAACCTCGGATTTTCCTCTTTCTGAGTTGGATATCCGGGCTGGTGTGCTGGCGGCTCTATCGGAGGCTGGATATGATACGTTCCTGCAAATCATTGACTTGGAGCGCCGAGATTTCCTAGGAATGAAAGGGCTCGGCGAAGAGGATGCAGATCGTCTTCTTCAAATCATCGACGAACTGACGGTGGTAGAAGGAGAGGCGGAATTGACCGAAGATGAGTCTGATTCCGAAGAGGGTGAGCCTGATTCCGAAGAGGATGATTCTGATTCCGAAGAGGGTGAGCCTGATTCTGAAGAGGATGAGGATGATTCCGAAGAGCATAAGGATGGAAACGCCGACGGCGAAGATGGAGAATCGGAGGATTAGCGCTCTGAGGCTTCTGGGCCTAGCCAAGAGGGCGGGTGCGGTAGCTGCGGGCACTGGATCGGTTCGCCGGGCGATCCAAGAAGGTCAGGCTTTGCTGATTTTGATGGCTGAGGACGCTTCGAGCGTCCAGATGAATAAAATTAGAAATACGAATGATGACGAATCGATCCCCCGGGTGACCTTGGGGGATCGTGCCACGTTGGGATCCGCGTTAGGGATGGCGGAGCTTTCTGCAGTGGCGGTCACGCAGTCGTCGTTCGCGGATCGTCTCGTTGAGGAGCTGTCGGGTTCCCGAGGCGGTTGCAGTACGAACGCATTGGAGGCGTAGTAGAAAGCATGCAGGTATTTGAACTCGCCGATGATCTGAACGTCAGCACTGACGCCTTGATCGAGCTTCTGCGGCACATGGGTATCCCAGTGGCCGATGACGACGCGACCATCACCGACGCTCAAGTGGCAAAGGTTCTAGCGAAGATGGAGCGTGAACGGATCGCGGGTCATTCCGATCCGGCCGAAGCTGTTCGTTCGGCAATGCGAGATGCTGCGCCGTCGACTGGGCGCCGTCGGAGACGGCGTCGTGCGGTCGAAGAAGTCGAGTCAGACACAGAGGAAGTAGACGAGAAAGCCGGAGCCTCGACCTCTGAAACCGAGGAAAGCGCAGAGGATACTGTAGTCGCGGATAATTCGGATCTAGTCGAGGTCGAGGAAGCTGAAGAG
>DLTN01000053.1:18196-25248 GCA_002500925.1 Gemmatimonadales bacterium UBA7835
GAGGTCGAGGTCGAGGAAGACGAACATGACCATTCCCCGACTGAAGAATCAGGGGAGGATACGCTCGAGGTCGAGGAAGCTGAAGAGGTCGAGGTCGAGGAAGCTGAAGAGGTGGTGGAGCCTGAGAAAGAAACTCTCGCTCCTGCTAGGGTCGGACAGCCGGATGGTCCGGTGGTGCGCACGATTCGTCGGCCTTCCCCGGCTGCGAGCGCCGGGCCGGGTGGTCAGGTGCGGATTCAGGCCGAGGGTTATACCCCTGACGGCCGACGCCAGAGACAAGAACGTGGTAAGAAGGGGAAGAAGAAAGGCGTCGATAGAGATGCCGTTAAGGACAATATTGCAAGAGTGATGGCTGAACTCCGTGGCGGTGGTAAAAAGCGCCGTCGTAAGGGACAGCGGGTCTCAGCGGAGGAGAAGGAGGCACAGGAGCAAGCTCAAGAAGAGAAGCAGGAGCGCGAACGCCGCACGGTGAAAGTGAACGAGTTTCTGACGATCGCTGAGTTGGCCGAGCTTGTTGACGTTTCAGCATCGGAGATCATTGGGTCTGCGTTTAAGAACCTGGGGTTGATGGTTACGATCAACCAACGACTCGACTTCGATCAGATAGAGCTCCTACTTGACGAGTTCAACTTTACCGCGGTTAAGGAAGAGGAGTACATTCAAGAAGCGGAGGTCGAAGAGGAAGAGGATGATCCGGCAATGCTCAGGCCACGACCGCCAGTGGTGACCGTAATGGGGCATGTCGATCACGGTAAGACTCTTCTCCTGGACAGGATTCGCTCTACAAACGTTGTGGCGGGTGAGGCAGGGGGCATAACGCAGCACATAGGTGCATATCATGTGGAACTTGAGGATGGGCGCAGTGTGGCGTTCCTTGATACCCCGGGTCACGCAGCTTTCACGGCGATGCGAGCTCGTGGTGCGGACGTAACTGACATCGTAATCCTCATCGTCGCTGCGGACGATTCAGTGATGCCACAGACGATTGAGGCGATAAGTCACTCCCGTAACGCGGGTGTCCCTATGATCGTCGCAATTAACAAATGTGATCTTCCCGCGGCGGACCCGATGCGCGTCAAGCAGGAACTCTTGCAGCACAGCGTCAACATTGAGGATTTTGGTGGTGATGTGCTTGCTCAGGAAATCTCTGCGAAGGAAGGCTCTGGAATTGAGGACCTTCTCGACAAGGTTTTGCTTCAGGCCGAGATGTTAGAGTTGACAGCAAACCCTGAACGAGAGGCTCAGGGCACAGTCATCGAGGCGCAGCTTGATCCTGGTAAGGGTCCAGTAGCTACGGTGTTGGTCCAAAAAGGAACGTTAAGGGTGGGCGACTCGTTCGTATGTGGCCTGTTCGACGGTCGTGTCCGCTCGATGCTGGATGAGAGGGGTCATGCCGTAGAGGAAGCCAGCCCAGCTATCCCGGTCCAGGTGCTTGGCGCGGGTGGGGTGCCTCAGGCGGGCGATACATTCCAGGCGATGTCGGCGGATCAGGCTTCGGAGATCGCTTCAACGCGTCAGCGGCTTGATCGTGAAAAGCAACTCAGGGTTCGGGAGCGTGGCCTCAAGCTTGGGGACTTCGGAAAGCTGGTTAAGGCGGGCCAACTGTCAGAGTTGCCGATCGTTATAAAAGGTGACGTCGATGGTTCAGTTCAGGCTCTGTCCGACTCGTTAGAACAGCTCGGAACGAGTGAAGTGGCAGTTAATATTGTGCACCGCGGGGTAGGTGCTATCAACGAGTCCGACGTATTGCTCGCTCAGACCGCCGGTGCCGTAATCCTGGGTTTTCGGGTGCGTCCACAGACAGCAGCACGTCAGGCAGCGGAGCGTGATGATGTTGAAATAAACGTATACGACGTCATCTATGAGGCCGTAGACGAAATCACAGCCGCCCTCGAAGGCATGCTTGCGCCCGATAAAAAGGAGACTGTCGAAGGAACCGCTGAGGTCAGAGAGGTATTTAAGGTCTCTAAAGTGGGCACGATCGCCGGATGCTATGTGTCCGAAGGTCGGATCGATAGGAAGGGACATGGGCGACTGATCCGCGATGGTATCGTCGTCTACGACGGTGAGATCTCCTCGCTGAAGAGGTTTAAGGATGATGCCAAGGAAGTTCGTGAAGGATTCGAGTGCGGTATCGGCATCGCTAACTTCAACGACATAAAGGTCGGCGATATTATTGAAGCGTACTCTGTCGAAGAGGTCGCCCGCACACTTGCGAGCTCGACCTAACGAACGAGTGACGTCTCACATAGTTACGCTGGGCTTCAATGGTTTTTGCATCGCAGACCTGGAAACTCTCTCTCCCTGGATGCTCTTCCCTAAAGGAGAAACGATCGGTGGTACGCTCCATCCGAGGTCGTCTCTCTGCGCGCTTCAACGTTTCAGTAGCTGAGACCGGTTTGCAGGATGTGCACTCGCTGGCCGAGTTATCAATTGCGGTCGTTGCCAGCGATGGCCGATTGGCTGAGTCAATTTTAGACAAGGCCGATCGCTCAGTCGAATCACATGGCGGTGCTCTGATTATTATGGTGCGTCGGGAGGTCCATTAGTGTTAGGTCTCGGAGCAGATGTCCCATGAAAAAGCGGTTAGCCCGCCTTAACGAACAGTTGCGTCGCGAGCTGTCCGAGTTGATTCGGACACGCGTTCGAGACCCGCGAGTGGGGCTTGTAACCATAACGGGTGTCGAAGTCGCTGCGGACTTGGGATCGGCGAGGGTGTATGTCCGAATTACTGGTGGCAGGGACGAGGTGTTGAAAGGGCTTGAGGGGCTCACCGCCGCTGGGTCGTTTTTAAGAGGAGAATTGGGGCGAGTTCTGCATGTGAGACGTATTCCGGAGCTGCGTTTTCAGGAAGATCTCTCCTACGAAGGAGCAGCTAGGATCGAGCAGGTTTTAGCCGAGGTGCTTCCCGATGAAAAGTCACGGAGAGACGAGGACGATTTAGAGAGTCAATTAAAAGACTCCCAGGTAGAGTCGAGGCCTGAGGACGATACGTGAGAATTACTGAAGGCGACTTCCTGATCCCTGTCGATAAGCCAGTTGGTCCAACGTCTCATGATGTGGTGAGCAAGGCTAGGAAGGCCCTAGGGATGCGTAGGATAGGCCACACGGGTACCCTAGACCCGTTTGCTTCAGGCCTCTTGGTTCTTTGCGCTGGCCGAGCTACTAGGCTGGCGGAGTACATCACTGGAATGGACAAGGGTTACGAGGCCGTGGCTTGCCTAGGTATCGAAACGGATACACTCGATCTCAGTGGCGAGGTCACTTCGATGAATGACAGATGGCGCTCTATCGACTCCTCTTCACTTGAGGAGGTTGTCCTCAGCCAAATTGGATTAATAGAGCAAAAGCCTCCGCAGTTCTCAGCGAAGAAAATTGATGGAGAGCCCATGTATAGACGTGCGCGCCGGGGTGAGGTTATTCCGCTCCCGGCGGTGCAGGTCACGATTTACGAGCTCGAGATCATGAGTGTGACACTTCCATTTGTGCGCTTCTCAGTCCGGTGCTCTAGCGGTACCTACGTTCGTGCTATTGCCCGAGATATCGGTCTTATGCTTGGATGTGGAGCGCATCTTACAGAATTGCGCAGAACGACTATTGGGAAATTTCGGGTTGAAACAGCGATTAGCCTCGAGGAACTGGCTAATGCCGATGCCGTCTCAGCTGCTCGTGTCGAGCCGAGTGCCGGACTGCTTCACATACCTCCCCTCTCGGTGGACGAAGCAGTAGCTGACCGACTTCGTAATGGGCAACGAGTGCGAATAGAACAGCAGGGAGGGGAGTCCAAAGCCTTAGTCGCGGTGACGCATGGTGACAATCTTATTGCTATTGCCACTCTAGATGCTGGCTTGCTTCGGCCCCGCAAGGTTTTCATGAGATGACTAGCGTGCATTGGACCTCTCCGCGGGGCATCCCACGCGACTGCGGTACCGTTGCGACTGTAGGGACATTCGATGGTGTGCACCGGGGTCATTGGACCGTCTTGCGTGAGATCCGCGAAAGAGCAGACGCAACGAAGCGTCGGAGCCTTCTTGTGACTTTTGATCCACATCCGTTGCGTATCGTGCGACCAGAGCATGCTCCGATGATGCTCACAAGTCCTATAGAAAAGAAAGAGATCCTTGCGGAGTCAGGGCTCGATTACGCGGTATTTCTAAGTTTTACGGAAGCGCTCTCCCGCTATGAGCCTCGACGCTTCGTGGAAGAGATCCTCGTTGGTCGGTTGGGTGTCGAGGAACTCGTTATAGGATATGACCACGGGTTCGGCCGAAATCGGAAGGGGGACCAAGAAACCCTAAGGAAGATAGGCAAGGACCTGGGCTTCACGGTTGATGTTGTTCCTCCTGTATCCGTAGGAGAAGCTGTGGTCTCCTCGTCCCGGATCCGCGATACCATAATGGAGGGAAGGGTTGCAGATGCCATTGATCCTCTCGGCCGCCCATATTCGATCCGCGGAATCGTTGTGCGCGGGGAGGGCAGGGGTAGAAGTCTAGGTTTCCCGACTGCTAATCTCGCGGTCGTGGATTCATATAAGCTGATTCCACCGGAGGGTACTTATGCGGTTCGCGCTGTGCTCCGCGATGGGACATACGCGGGTGCCTTGCACTTGGGCCCACGACCGACGTTTCAGGGGTCACCTCCAAGCATAGAACTGCACCTAATTGACTTTGACCGCGAGATATACGGAGAAGAAGTGCGAGTGGATTTTATTCAGCGGTTAAGAGGGACTGAACGATTCGAGGGGGTGGCCACACTACTTAAGCAGATCGGTAAGGATGTGGGTCGAGCTAGAAGGATTCTGGAAGGGTGGGTACACGCCAGAAAACCGGTATCCATTAGCCTCACAATGGGGTAGCTGCGAGGTATGCCCGTAGACGCTTTCTGTTCGTTTTCTTAGCTTTTTCTTTGTAGCTCGCAAGAACATCCGCTGTAGCGGGTGTACAGCTTTAGCTTCCCTTGCAGCAATTGACTCCTGAGGAGGCACGCCAAAATGGCGATTGTCAAGGAAGACATCATCAAAAAGTACCAGCTCCACGAAAGTGATCGTGGGAGCGCACCGGTTCAGGTCGCGATACTCACAGCGCGAATTGACGATCTCAGGTCTCACTTTGATTCGCATAAGAAAGACCACCACTCACGGCAGGGCCTACTAAAGATGGTAGGTCGTCGTCGTCGTCTGTTAGAGTACGTCAAGCGTAATGATGTGGAACAGTACCGTGACCTCATCAAGGACCTTGGACTGAGACACTGATCTCTTCTCTGGCGTGCGGCTTAGTGTCAGTCGGTAGACGACAAGAGTCGGAGGAAACCCCGCGGCTATCTGGTCGTGGAGAAGGACCCGTCCCCTCCGCTTGGCGGTGGGAGTCGGCTAATCATTCGAGTGCGTTAGTGCCTCGGGTGGGAGACGGCCTACAACCTGGCTGCACAGTCGGGCTCACGGGGAGCGTTCCGCTGGATCGCACCGTGCCCCCGCGCGGCGGTCGCTCTCTCTCCGGATCTCATGCGCACTCTCCTTGTTCTAATAGGCGGGATCCCCCCGTCTGAAAACGAAGTGAGTACAATACATGACTAAGAAAATAGAGCGCCAATTTGCAGGACGCTCGCTTTCGCTCGAAACTGGCCGTATGGCCAAGCTCGCGCAGGGTTCGTGCCTAGTGCAGTTCGGCGATACCGTAGTTCTGTGTGCCGTTACGGTACAAGACAACCCTACCCATTTACCCTTTTTCCCGCTCACGATCGAGTATCGTGAGAAGTCCTATGCTGCGGGTAAGATTCCCGGAGGCTTCTTTAAGCGTGAGGGTCGTCCGGGTGAGAAGGAGATTCTCAGCGCTCGCATGATCGACCGACCCATTCGGCCGCTATTCCCAGATGGATTTATGCATGAGACTCAAGTCGCCTGCTTTATTTTGTCGGCTGATCAGGAGAACGATGCGGACGTAATTGCGCTCTTGGGCGCCTCAGTAGCACTCAATATGTCGAAGGTCCCCTTCAACACGACAGTCGCATCGGTTCGAGTCGGTCGCATTCAGGGGAACTGGGTGATCAACCCGACCTTCCAGCAGCTTGAGTACTCCGATGTAGACATAGTAGTATCGGGTTCCAAGGAAGCGATCACGATGGTTGAGGGTGGTGCGCTTGAGGTTCCTGAGGCAGAAATCCTTGAGGGCCTAACTGTGGCTCATGAAGCGATTCGTGAACTCTGTGAGATACAGGATGAGTTCCTGGAAGGCCATCGTGTGCCAGATATGGACTGGGCCCCGGCCGAGGTCGACAGTGATCTCAAGTCGAAAATCGAGGTGCTGGCCTCATCAAAAGTTGAGGAAGCTCTGGCGATTGGAGATAAGCAGGAGCGGAGTCAGGAGCTGGCGAGGGTCACGGACGATGTGATCGCGACTCTGGTTGCGGAAGATGAGCAGTATTCCAAAGACGAGAAGGACATCAAAGAAACGATTCGGAGCATCGAAAAGCAGACGATGCGTAGGACGATCCTTGATAAGGGAGTGAGAGCAGATGGTCGCGGTGTTGACGATATCCGGACCATCACTTCTGAGGTCGGCGTGCTCCCCCGTACGCACGGTTCGGCATTGTTCACTCGTGGTCAAACCCAGGCACTGGCGGTTGTTACGCTAGGAACCTCAAGGGATGAGCAGCGCATTGATTCAATTGATTCTCGTGAGGAGATCAAGAAGTCATTTATGCTGCATTATAACTTCCCGCCATTCTCGGTAGGCGAGGCTCGCCCATTCCGTGGCACTTCGCGGCGGGAGATCGGACACGGAAATCTCGCTGAGCGAGCGATTCAGCCACTCCTGCCGGAGTATGATGACTTCCCCTACACGATCCGGGTTGTCTCCGATGTTCTTGAGTCGAATGGGTCTTCATCAATGGCGACGGTCTGTGGTTCTTCGCTCTCTCTCATGGATGCCGGTGTCCCAATCAAGGCACCATGTGCTGGAGTGGCTATGGGGCTTATCAAGGAAGGTGGAGATGTCGCCATTCTTACTGATATCCTCGGCTTGGAAGACGCACTGGGAGATATGGACTTTAAAGTT
>DLTN01000053.1:25533-39308 GCA_002500925.1 Gemmatimonadales bacterium UBA7835
ATGGACTTTAAAGTTGCAGGTACTCGAGATGGTGTGACGTCTATTCAGATGGATATCAAGATAGAAGGCCTGACGATGGATATCCTAACCGAAGCTCTAGAACGAGCGACAAAGGGACGTCTCCACATCCTTGACCAGATGGGTCAAGCGTTGGAGGCTCATCGCGAAGACTTGTCTGACTATGCTCCACGCATCGTATCAATCCAGATCAACCCGGAAAAAATCGGAGAGATCATCGGGCCGAAGGGTAAGACTATCCGAGCGATTCAGGAGGAGTCGGGTGCGTCGATTGATATAGACGATGCTGGTATAGTGAAGATCGCCGCGGTGGACGGAGAGGCGGGTGAGCGGGCAAAGGAAATGATCGAAGCCATCGTCGCTGACCCCGAGGTAGGCCGTATTTACGAAGGTCCAGTCAAGAACACAACAACCTTTGGTGCCTTCATTGAGATAATGCCTGGTACTGAGGGGCTCTGCCACATTTCTGAGCTACAGGAAGACAGGACCGAGAACACGGAAGACGTTGTTAAGAAAGGTGATATCGTCCGAGTAAAGCTTCTTTCGATTGACGAGAAGGGCCGCCTTCGTTTGTCACGAAAGGCAGCGATAGCTGAGGAAGCGACTGCCGGAGATAGCCATGAAGACACAGGGAGTGACGCCAAGGAGGGGGGCGAGGGCTGAAGGGGCCCTTAGGCGTTGAGTGACATTAGTTGTAGAAGCGAGAGTTGACCGTGAGTGATGTCACAGGGCGCACGGGGTCTGGGCGGTTGTCCACTCCCCGTGCGCCGTCCTATGAAGTTAGCGGCGGAGAAAAGCGCTCTGAGGCAATGCGTGAAACAAACCTCGACAACGGGGTGCTGATCTTGAGTGAAAAGATCCCCGGTGTGCGTTCTGCAGCGATAGGTATCTGGATCAGGCAGGGCGCTGCGCATGAGACGAATACCGACACGGGTGCGAGCCACTTGCTTGAGCACATGGTTTTCAAGGGGACTCGCACTAGGTCAGCGCTTGAGATCGCAGATTCACTTGAGACGCTCGGTGGCTCACTAGATGCTTATACTAGCCGAGAACATACGTCCTACCAGGCACGCGTCTTGGATGAGCATATACCGGTTGCCTTAGACGTGCTTTCTGATTTGGTGTTATCACCGACTTTGCGCGACTCCGACCTTTCCCTCGAGCGTGAAGTAGTTCTGGAGGAAATCGCTCAGGTTGAGGATACGCCTGACGATCTTGTTTTCGAGATCCATTCCGAACGTTTATGGAATGGACATCCTTATGGGCGCTCGATATTGGGGACGAAATTATCTGTGGAGGGAATGAAGGGTGAGAGGCTGAGAGAATTGCACTCGGAAAGGTATGTTGGCGAGAACCTCGTTATTGCTGCTGCGGGAAATGTCGAACACGAAGAATTTGTAGATCGGGTTGCTAGCCATGTTGACACCGTGGTTCCAGGAGTCCGAAGTGAACAAGTTAAGGGTCCGCTGAATGCCGTGGCGGGCTTAGAGTTAGTCGATCGGGAGACTGCACAGACCCACATTGTTTTTGGCGCGGAGGCGCCGCCCCACTCTAGCCAAGACCGCTACGCATTGATTTTGGTTTCGTCTATTCTTGGTGGCGGCATGAGTTCACGATTATTTCAGAAGGTTCGAGAGGAGCTTGGTCTCTGTTATTCAGTCTATACCTTCCAGAGTTTTTATCGCTCTGCGGGTATGGTTGGTGTCTATGTAGCAACGCGCCCAGCGACGGCAGCTAGAGCTTCCGAGGCCGTAAGGGGTGAGTTGGAGCGTATTGCCGAGCAGGGACTCTCTGAGGTCGACCTCGATCGGATAAAACAACAGGTTAAGGGACAAGTAATGCTCTCTCTGGAGTCGACCGGCGCCCGTCTCCATAGATTGGCATCGTTTGCTCTACATGATGAACCATTCCGGGGGCTTGACGATGTGCTGTCTGGTATCGATGCCGTGACATGTGAGGACACACTGCGAGTCGCAGCGCAGTATTATGACCCTGGGTGCCACCTAGAACTGAGGCTGGGCCCAAGTTAGGCTGTGTTCTCAGACGTCGACTTTCATCACGCAGAATACCTAAACGCACGAGTGATTGAGATGCTGATTGGTGTACCGAAGGAAATCAAACCAGATGAATACAGGGTGGCGTTAACACCAGCCGGTGCAGAGGTGTTGGCGGAAGCCGGTCATGATCTCTTGATTGAAAGAGGGGCAGGCCTGGGTAGTGGTTTCAGCGACGGTTTTTATGAAGGTGCGGGTGCCACGGTTCTCGATACGGCGGATGAGATATGGGCAAGGGCCGAGATTATCTTGAAGGTTAAGGAGCCCATCAAGCCAGAGTGGCCTAAGATGCGGTCAGGACAGGTAATCTTCACCTATTTTCACTTCGCTGCATCTGAGGAGTTGACGAGGGCTGTCCTTGATTCCGGGGCTATTGCTATCGCCTACGAGACGGTCGAACTCGACACCGGAGAGTTGCCTCTGCTGACGCCAATGTCTGAGGTGGCAGGTAGAATGGCTGTTCAAGAAGGAGCGAAGTACCTCGAAAAGCCACAGGGAGGACTAGGGGTGCTGTTGGGTGGGGTTCCCGGGGTGAAGCCTGGCAGGGTCCTTATCTTAGGTGGAGGAGTGGTTGGAACCAACGCAGCAAAGATGGCAGCTGGGTTGGGTGCCTCAGTAGCAATCATGGATATTAACCTCGAACGTCTTCGTTATCTCGACGATGTGATGCCTGCGAATGTTGAGACGCTTTTCTCGACGCGTTACGCGATCCGAGAGCAAATCCAGGAAGCAGATTTGGTCATTGGTGCTGTTTTAATCCCTGGTGCGAAAGCTCCTAATCTGATCACGAAAAAAGACCTCTCTTTTATGCAAGAGGGCGCTGTGATCTGTGATGTAGCCATCGACCAAGGAGGCTGTGTTGAGACAATGCAGCCTACTACGCACAACGATCCGGTTTATACGGTTGATGGGATCATCCATTATGCGGTTGCGAATATGCCTGGCGGAGTGCCGCGAACAAGCACGCTAGCGCTCACGAATGCAACGTTGCCATACGCGATTGAATTGGCCAATAACGGTTGGGAAAAAGCGTGCTATGACGATCAGGCCCTAAGATTGGGCGTAAGTATCGTAAACGGTAACGTTACTCATCAGGGTGTAGCAGAAGCGTTCGGGATGGAATGTCGACTTGTGGAGCAATTTGTCGGGGTTCCCGCGGGGCCCTGATGCTGAAAGTAAGTTTTCGTCGACTTTCGTCGAACCCGGACCTTCCCCTTCCACAACGGGCTACTGAACATTCTGCCGGATATGATGTGCGTTCTGCTGAAAAATGCGTGACTCTCGAGCCGGGTGAGATACGACTTGTTTCAACCGGACTCATTATGGAGTTGCCGGAGGGCATTGAGTGCCAGGTGCGGCCTCGTTCAGGGATGGCTTTAAAGCATGGGATTACGCTTCCAAACAGTCCGGGCACGATTGATCCAGACTACCGCGGTGAGCTCGGTGTAATTATGCAGAACCTCGGGACTGAGTCGGTCACGCTGAAGCGAGGAGAGAGGATTGCTCAACTCGTTTTCGCCCGCTTCGAGACTCCCGACACTGAGGAGACCGATGAACTGTCGGAGACCGGCCGTGGAAAGGGTGGTTTTGGGAGCACCGGGAGCAGGTGAGCTAGATTCTTTTTGTGTTTCAGGTAAAGCGAAAATACTAGCACGTAGAGCGACGTAAACGTATGTTCATCTGCTTAAACTTTGAATGCGTTCAGACGCTATTCTCGAACCTCCTGCGGCTCCGAAACTGGCATCAAGTTGCTTTCTGAATTGTCTAACTGGCTTGGCTCCGGCCGATTGATTCCGGTCAACGATATCGCCGTTGACCTTGGAACCGCGAACACTCTCGTCTATGTAAAGGGCGAGGGTATTGTGCTAAATGAGCCTTCGGTGGTTGCCGTGGAGAGGGGAAGTCGGCGGATCCTAGGCATCGGCCTTGAGGCTAAGAGAATGCTAGGTCGGACTCCAGAGGGAATCGAGGCGATTCGACCTCTGAAGGACGGGGTCATAGCGGATGTCGATGTGACTGAGATGATGCTTCGTCACTTCCTGAAGCAAGTTACTTCAAAACGGATCTTCCGCATTAAACCGACCGTGGTTGTGGGTGTGCCGTCAGGCATAACGGAATTGGAGCGCAGGGCGGTAAGGTCGTCCGCGATGTCAGCAGGTTCGAAAAACGTCTTCATGGTTGATGAGCCAATGGCAGCCGCGATCGGTGTGGGTCTCCCGGTAGAGACGCCTACGGGCAATATGGTGATTGATATTGGGGGTGGCACGACAGAGATTGCGGTTATAGCGCTCTCAGGAATCGTATCTAATACATCGATCCGAGTAGGGGGCGATGAACTTGACGCCGCTATCGTGACTTTTCTGCGAAAGAACTACAACCTGCTCATAGGTGAGCCGACGGCTGAGGCAATCAAGGTCCAGATAGGTTCCGCCTTCGATTACGGAGAAGAGCAGGAACTCGAAGTGAAGGGGCGAGACTTGGTTTCCGGAATCCCGAAGACGGTTGTCGTGCACTCCCAAGAGATCCGAGAGTGCATTCAGGAGCCGATTCAGGCCATAGTTGATGCTGTGCGTAGAGCGCTTGAGATAACTCCACCTGAGCTTGCGTCCGATATCGTAGACCGGGGAATCATGATGACTGGTGGCGGAGCCCTAGTTCGTGGGCTGGATAAGCTTCTGAAGCACGAGACCAATCTGCCGATTCACGTCGACGAGGATCCGCTCACGTGTGTAGTGAGAGGCGGGGGCAGGATTCTCGATGACTTGACGAAGTACCGTACCGTCCTCGTTCACTAGCAGGCCTTAGGTTGCCCCCCTACGGCAACGGTCCCGATTCGGGTGCTCGAACCCGAGACCTTGTCCTGACTGGTTTAACACTTCTACTGGCTTTTGGGACTATGTACCTCCCACAGTCCACTCAGGAACGTGTCTCTGCATTGTTGCAAGGGGGATTGCGCCCTTTTACGGCTCTGCAGGGCATCGTTAGCGAGGGAAGCGCTAGACGCGTCCGCGTTGAGACTTTACAAGCGGAGTTAGACTACCTATCCAAAATAATGTCGACGCATCGGGCAGTCACAGATGAAAACAGGACCCTTCGGAAGCTACTCGACCTTAAAGAGTCGTTAGGGTATGACTATCGACCAGCCACAATAAGTCGACCCGGTACCCCGGGCTCAGAGAGCACCTTCCTGGTCAACGTGGGTACCTCGGACGGTGTTCAAGTGAGCGCTCCGGTTCTCTCTCCAGCAGGTCTAGTTGGTGTGATCCGTGAGGCAAGGAACAGTAATGCACTGGGAATCGACTGGACCCATCCCGACTTCCGCTCAAGTGCGATGCTAGCCGATGGCTCGGTCTACGGTATGGTGGAAAGCCGTAGGGGTGATTTCCGGGAAGACGATCGCCTGATTCTTAACGGGATTCCCTATCACGAGGAGGTTGCAGTTGGACAGGTGGTGCTGACTAGTGGCTTAGGCGGTGTCTTCCCCAGAGGTATAGTAATAGGCACAGTCCTAGGGATAGCGGAGGAAGAGGGCGCTTGGCGTAAGGCTTATGTTCTGGATCCCGCAGCTGCGCCAGGGGCGGCAACCCACGTGCTCATATTCATGGGGGAATCCGGAGATAGTGTGAACCTAGGTGATCCTGAAGGGGAACACCGGTGAACCGCACTGCGGGGCGGGGACAGCTAGTGTGGGTGAGCGTATTCATGCTCTTTACGCTGCACTTTGTTCTGCATATTGGTTTGTCTTATGGGCGTGAGGCACCCGATCTCCTAACGCTTGGGTTGTTGATCGCTGCTCGAGAACTATCACTTGCCCGGGCTTCAGGCCTAGGGCTTGTAGCAGGGTTGCTTGAGGACGCGATGAGCTTGCTTGCCTTCGGGGCAAACTCAGTCGCGATGACTGTTGTAGCGACGGGAGGCTCAGTTACGCGGGATCTTTTCGTTGGAGATTCGAGACTATTCTTTCCAGCTTATATTTTCGCTGGGAAATGGGCGCGCGACCTGATTCATTGGTTGGCGATGGGTCCGGAAGTACGCCAGCCGTTTATGGAACAGGCTGTAGTGGAGGGGAGCCTCGGTGCTCTTTACCTAGCCGGGATCGCGGTTGTCTTTTCGACCGCACTCGGCAGTTGGAGTCAAAAGTGAGACTCTATCACCCACGTGCGCTTCGTCGTCGCGCGAAAGGTCTGGTGTTCGCAACAGGAGTAGTTCTGGCTGCTCTGATTATAGCCTTTTTCCGGTTGCAGGTGCTCCAGTCTGATGACTGGGTCCTGCGTGCTAGTTCCAACAGAGTGCGGGTTCTTCCCATACCCGCTCCACGGGGCACGATCTACGACCGAAATGGGGTCATCATAGCTGACAATGTGCCGGGTTATTCGATAACGGTGCTGCCTGGACCGGTGGACTCTGTCCGGGCCACCCTGACTCGTATGTCTGAACATATCGAGCTATCGGATCGGGAAATAGAGCAGGTGCTGGCCCGGCTACGTCGTTTTGGTCGTGAGGTGGTCATCGACTCCGATGCCGACTTTGACGCGGTGTCCAAGATCGAAGAACGTCGTTCCGATTTTCCTGGGGTCTATATCGACATGCGTCCCCGGCGTCGCTACAACCTGGGAGTGTCCGGGGCTCACCTGACAGGCTATGTGGGAGAAATTACAGCTGACGAGTTGGAGATGGAGATGTTTCCTGACTCGGTATACAGTCCCGGCATCATTGTGGGTAAGATCGGGATTGAGCGTCAATACGAGTCCAGGCTCCAGGGCAGACAGGGTGTGAGATGGGTCGAGTTCGATGCTCGTGGGCGTATTGTAGGTGATTTTGCGGGAGTAGAGAGAACAGCTGCCATAGAAGGTGAGGACCTGCACTTGAACTTGGATTTTGGTCTTCAACAGTGGATCCACAGGATATTCCCCGACTCCATGTCAGGTGCGGTGGTCGCTCTTGATCCCAAGGATGGTGGTGTACTGGCCTTGTATTCTGCTCCCGGCTATGACCCGAATGCATTTGTAGGAGGGATCGACACAGAGGCTTGGGCCGGGCTCAACGAGAACGAACAAAAGCCTTTGTTCAACCGATCGGTGCTAGGCCTTTATGCGCCCGCATCGACTTGGAAGCTCGCCTCCGCTGGCATCGCTCTGGACGCAGGTGTTGTAACCCCTGATGAGGTGATGCCAGATCCGTGCGAGGGCCAATGGTACTGGGGCAACCGCTTCTGGGGTTGCTGGGATCGACAGGGTCACGGGTACAACACCTTAGCAGAGGCTATAGGAAATTCGTGTGACGTCTACTTCTATCAGCTTGGGCTGAGGCTAGGCTTGCAGCGGCTGCTAGACAGGTCAACCGATATCGGTTTCAGCCAGCAGTGCGGTGTTGATCTTCCGCAAGAGAGTCGTGGCATTTTCCCGGAAGGTCCACAATTCTGGCAGGAACTATATGGATATCGGCCAACCGAAGGAGAAGCGCTGAATCTAGCGATAGGTCAGGGTCCCAATTCGCAGACGCCTTTGAAGATGGCTCAGTTCTACGTGGCTCTGGCTCGTAATGGATCTGCCCCAGCCCCTGTCATCGCCAAAGGTGTGGCTATCTCTGAGGGTTGGCAGCTTGACCTTGCACGGGAGCACATCGCGTCACTACGAGAAGGCTTACGAATGGTTACGGCCCCTGGAGGTACGGCCCATTTTGGAACGACTCTGGAGCACTGGGAGGTAATCGGGAAAACTGGTACGGGTCAGAATCCTTTGAGCGTTAGGGGGCTCGCGCAGGACCATGCGTGGTTCGCAGGTATGGCCGGACCCCCCGGAAAGTCACCGGAGATAGTGTTGGTGGCAATTGTCGAATACGGTGAAAGTGGAGGGCAGGTCGCTGCTCCGATCGTGGCTAAAGCAGCGGACTACTACCTTCGCTCCAAGC
The DNA here is from genome assembly GCA_002500925.1 of Gemmatimonadales bacterium UBA7835. Taxonomy (GTDB): domain Bacteria; phylum Gemmatimonadota; class Gemmatimonadetes; order Longimicrobiales; family Gaopeijiaceae; genus UBA2589. The sequence goes on from DLTN01000053.1 coordinate 33,516, forward strand.
ATGGCATCCCGATCGATACAATCCAGACTTACCGTGAGCACATCCTGAGGGGACCTGTGCCCCAATGGTATCGGGATCGATTTCCACGAGGAATCACAACAGAAGCACAGGAGCAGGCCGGTTTGACTCCGGCGGCTGAAGGTGGCTCATGAGCTTCTCAGAAAGATGGGCAATCGATAGACGGTTGGTCAGCGCAACCCTGGTTTTGAGCCTTTTTGGGATCGCAATGATCTACTCGGCGGGACAACTTCAAGTCCCAAATGAGGTTACGCACGGAGCTTGGATCCTTCAGTTACAGTGGTTTTTGGTTGCGCTTCTCACATTCACAGTGGTGTCTCGAATCCCTGTGCCCTGGATAGAGTGGGCTGCGCATCCGATCTACGTTTTGGGAGTTGTCCTTCTTGGCTTGACGTTGATCATCGGGGAAGGCCGTGGAACTGCTGTTGGAGTGAAGTCATGGATCAGGTTGGGCGGTTTCGGTTTTCAGCCAGCTGAGATAGCCAAGATCGCGACGATCCTTTGGCTGGCCCAGATTCTTTCGGAGAGGGACCGTCCCCTCAGAACTCTGCGGGAGCTCGTGAAGCCGGGTGCGATTGTGGCCCTGCCTCTGGGTCTTGTGATGCTGCAGCCGGATCTGGGAACAGCTCTAGCATTCGTAGGGATTCTTTTTGCGATGCTCTACTGGGCCGCCACTCCAGTGTGGCTCCTCACCTTAATAGCGAGTCCTGTGGTGGGACTATTTCTCGCCTACGATACTGCGGTGTGGTCGGCGTACATCCTGATCGTCATCGCCTGTATGATTCTCTTTTTTCGCTCGCGACTGTTTCTATTCGAGTCTGTAGCACTAGTCCTTGCCAACTTTGCTTCGGCTACTTTAGCTCGTCCTCTCTGGAACTCTTTGGCGAACTACCAGAGGAATCGTATTCTGGTGTTCTTGGATCCTGAGGTTGACCCGAGAGGCGCTGGGTATCAGGTGATCCAGTCAAAGGTGGCGATAGGGAGCGGCGAGTTCTGGGGACAGGGTTTCACTCTAGGTGCTCAAAAGCGCCTCGACTTCCTTCCTACACAGCACACCGACTTCATTTTCAGTGTTATCGGCGAAGAACTCGGATTCGTAGGGACATCTCTAGCAATTCTGCTCTTCGGTTACGTGCTAACCCGACTTGTGCGACTAGCTGCAGTATCGGAATCATCCTTTGCCGGTCTTTCGCTGCTGGGTATCTTCGGAGCGTGGCTGGTTCATGTGCTCGTGAACATTGGAATGACTGCTGGTGTTGTGCCTGTCACTGGCATCCCACTCCCATTCGTGAGCTATGGAGGTACTTTTCTCGTCACGTCGTGGTTGGCCGTGGCGCTTGCGGTTCGGCTCTCTCACGAGCGCATCTGACTCACCTGACACTGAGTGACAGGAGCTCTATGGCCTGGTTCCGCAAGGACAAAAAGCCGCTGAAGGCAGAAGACCGCCGCGAAGTTGCGACGGAGGTCTTCGACAAGTGCCAAGGTTGTGGTGATATCCTTTATCGTGAGCGTCTTGCCCAAAACCTCAACGTTTGTCCGAACTGTGGCTATCACCTCCGGATTGGCGCGCGGGCTTACGTCGGCATCCTATTGGATGAAGGCTCCTTCACCGAATTCGACGAGAACTTGAAGGCGACTGATCCTCTCGGATTCGTCGATCTCAAAGATTACCCGACACGGATTGCTGCGGCAGAAGCTAACGGAAAGAATGAAGCACTCATTTCAGGTGCCGGGACACTCAACGGAATAGACGTCACGATCGCGGTCATGGACTTCGACTTCATCGGCGGGTCCATGGGCTCGGTGGTCGGGGAGAAGATCGCCCGTGCAGGTCTGGCTGCTTTGGACGCAAAGACTCCTTTTGTAATCGTAAGCGCTTCTGGCGGGGCACGAATGCAGGAGGGGATCTACTCACTCATGCAGATGGCGAAAACCTCTACCGTCTTAGCGCGGCTGCATGAAAAGGCACTGCCCTTTATTTCAGTGCTTACGCACCCCACTACAGGAGGGGTTACTGCGTCCTATGCGATGCTCGGAGACGTTAATCTCGCAGAGCCAGGAGCGCTTATCGGTTTCGCAGGGCCGCGGGTCATTGAGGAGACAATAAAACAGGAGTTGCCCGAGGGTTTCCAGCGTTCAGAATTTGTTCAGGAACATGGGATGGTGGACCGTGTGGTTGATCGTCGTGAACTTAAATCGGTGATCGGAAAGCTTCTCCGGCATCAGCATGCAGGTTGGAGCGACTGAGCGGGTCACTGTTCGCTGACCCGCTTGTGGCTCGGCTTTTCCCCGTCCTTAAAACAGAGGTTCAGTGGGGATTAGAGCGGACAGAGAAAGCGCTGGCGGCGCTCGGGGATCCGCACCGGGCGTATGAGACGCTTCACGTTGGTGGGACAAACGGTAAGGGTTCGGTCACGTCAACTGTGGGATCGGTGATACAGGAGGCCGGACTCCGCACGGGAGTCTACACCTCTCCGCATCTCTGCACGATCCGAGAACGTATACTCGTCGATGGTATGCCGATCGGAGAAAGATATTTGCTTCAGTACGCAGATGAAGCGACTTCGGCCATAATTGATAATGGCCTCTCTTTTTTCGAAGCTGTCACGGTTCTGGCGTTCTACACCTTCGCCAAAGAAAGTGTTGAGATTGGAGTAATTGAGGTCGGTCTTGGTGGTCGTTTAGATGCGACTAACGTTGTTCATCCAGAAGTGACGGCTATAACAAATGTCGCCATGGACCACGCCGGTTATCTGGGCGGAACCCTAGAAGCCATTGCTCGGGAGAAGGCCGGCATCATCAAGAGGGGTGTCCCCTTAGTAACGGCGGAGTCGTCACTTCTGATCCTCGATCTTATGCGTGCTCAAGCGAAAGAATTGGGAGCCCCGTTTTTGAGCGTGGATCAGACCCGGGTTCAAAACGTTCAAGTTAGGCGCGAATTGACTGAGCTGACTCTGTCCACTGAGTGCTGGGGTGACCTTGAGCTGGAGACGCCGCTTATCGGTAAGCATCAGGCGATTAACGCAGCTCTGGCAGTATCCATAGTAGGACAACTTAATGATTCGGTCAGACCCTCCAGGGTCGAGGTAACAAAGGGTGTGTCATCCGTAATACATCCTGGTCGAGACGATGTTCGGGTGATTGATGGGTGCACTTTTTTACTCGATGTTGCTCATAATGTGGCTGGCGTAGAATCACTCGTGGACACGATAGACAGGCTCGAGTTACCACGCCCTTTGGTTGTGTTGGTGGCAGTTTTGGGGGACAAGGATTGGCTTTCGATGCTCCCACTACTCTTGTCTCGAACGGATGCTGCGTTCTTAACTTGCGCTCCGACGGCTCCTCTGGATCGACAGTGGGATCCGGTTGTCGCCGCAGACTCAGTTGATTCAACCACACTCGTCCGCGTCGTCAGCGACTTCGAGAAAGCACTCGAGGGTGCGAGACTTCGGGCCGGGCATGGTACGGTTGTTGTCACAGGTTCGGCATATTCAGTGGGACCTGCTATGACTCTTCTGGGACTGGATCCTTTGGCAGGTAAGGGTACATTGCGCGCCTGACCTGACCTGACCTATATGTCCTCTTCGAAGTAATATTGCCCGTGTCCCATAAGGAATTCACCAAGCTGCCTGGTTTTCGGGATTTTCCTCCCGAAGATTTCGATCGCCGTTCACACATTCAAGGTGCGTGGCGGCGGGTCGCGCAGAGGTATGGTTTCCAAGAATACGACGGCCCACCTCTTGAATCTCTTGACCTGTACGTGGAAAAGAGTGGAGATGAGATCGTTGGGCAGCTCTACAATTTTGTAGATAAGGGAGATCGAGATGTCGCGCTGCGACCAGAGATGACGCCATCTCTCGCGCGCATTCTGGCAAAACGAAGCCGTGGCATGAGTAAGCCGATTAAATGGTTCAGTATGCCGCAGCTCTTTCGCTACGAGCGTGCTCAGCGCGGAAGACTGCGCGAACACTTCCAGTGGAATGTTGACATTATTGGAGAACCTAGCGTGGCTGCAGATGCAGAAGTGCTAGCCATTGCGATTGACGGGCTGCGAGAGTTGGGGTTTACGGCGAAGGATTTTTCTGCCCGCGTCTCAGACCGACGCTTACTCACTGCACTTCTTTTAGTAATTGGTGTCCAGGAAGAAAACCTCGGCGCCACGTTTGGTGTCATAGACAAGATAGAAAGGTTACCGGCGGAAAAAGCGGAAGACTTGTTGGTGGAGGAAGCAGGGTTAGACAAGGCCGAAATAGAAGTCTTGAAAAGTCTGCTGAGTTCGACCGAGATCGACGACGTTGCACGGGCGTTCGGAGATGATACTAGAGTAGCCGAAGAGTTACACCGATTTCGCCAATACACTGATATGCTCGAAGCAATGGGACTTGGCGATTTTGTCGAGCTGGACCTTCGAATTGTCCGTGGTCTTGCATATTACACTGGAATTGTTTTTGAGCTCTTTGATCGGAAGGGCGATCTGCGGGCGATTTGCGGCGGCGGCAGATACGACAGACTTCTGGAGTTAGTCGGGGGTGATCCGCAGCCGGCGGTCGGCTTCGGTATGGGCGATGTTGTATTGGGCGAGTTGCTCAAAGAGATGAACCTCGTCCCAGAATACGAGAGAGCTCTGGACTACTTCTTGGTGGCAGTGACTGGAGAGGAGTATCCCGCAGCCTTACGCTTGGCTCACCAATTACGAGATCAAGGCCACTCCGTAGCCTATGGACTGAAGCAACAGGGTGTGGCCAAGCAGATGAAGGCCGCTGCGCGTGAAGGTGCGAACACTGTGCTTATAATCGGGCCAGACGAGTTGGCAAATGGAACTGTCCTTGTGCGCGACATGACTTCTGGTGAGCAAAGGGAAGTTCAAAGGCAAGAATTCGAATGAGTCGCCGGCGACGTCGTGGTCGGAAACGCGCCCAAACTAAGACCAACGCAAAGCTACTTAGGTCTGATATGGAAGCTGCGGCTCGAGCCCAGGAAGTCACGCAACGTGCAATTCGAAGGTTGGATTTATTTGAGTGGGTTGTGTGGGGTGTCGGTGCGTTAATGGCGTTGACTGCTGGTGCCGCGATCGCGTGGATGATGGGGGTTGCGGCCGGTTGGAGCTTCAGGCCGACATGGTTGGTGCTTTCGATGCTGCTTTTCGTGATCCCAGGTGGGGTAGCGATCATTCAAATTCGTAAAGACGAACGGGGTTATGATTCCCGAAATAAGAACTGGATGTCCAACGATGGCTGATAATAAAAATCTCACTCCCAGAGCCGAAGATTTCTCCACTTGGTACAACGAGGTGGTCCAGCGCGCAGAGCTGGCCGACTACTCACCAGTGCGAGGTAGTATGGTGATAAGGCCCTGGGGCTATGGCATATGGGAAAATATGCAGCGCGCTCTGGATGAAATGTTCAAAGAGACCGGGCACGAGAATGCTTACTTCCCTCTCCTGATCCCGTTGTCCTTTATCGAGAAGGAGAAAGAACATATTGAGGGCTTTGCCCCAGAACTTGCTGTCGTAACAAAGGCTGGTGGAAAGGAACTGGACGAACCTTACGTGATCAGGCCCACTTCTGAGACCATCATCTACTCTATGTATGCGAAGTGGGTACAGAGTTACAGGGATCTGCCGATACTGATGAACCAGTGGGCAAACGTCATGCGCTGGGAAATGAGGACACGACTCTTCTTACGAACGGCCGAATTTCTCTGGCAGGAGGGGCATACAGCTCATGCGACTGCCGAGGAGGCTGAAGAGGAGACTCTAATGATCCTTGATATATA
>DLTN01000053.1:39720-49320 GCA_002500925.1 Gemmatimonadales bacterium UBA7835
TCGTGCGAGGCGCTTATGCAGGACAACAAGGCTCTCCAGGCGGGGACCTCACACTTCCTAGGACAGAATTTCGCAAGACAGTTCGATTTGAAGTTTCAGTCTGAGGGAGGGCAGGAAGAGTACGCTTGGAACACTTCGTGGGGTGTCTCGACTCGACTGATTGGGGGACTCGTCATGACGCATGGGGATGATAAGGGTCTGATTGTCCCCCCACGGCTTGCACCGACGCAGGTAGTTATTGTCCCGATCCTTAAGGGTGATGATCCGAGTTTGGTTTTAGAGAAGACGAAAGAGGTAGAGAGTCGGTTGAAGGCGGCAGGGGTGCGCGTGAAGATCGACGAGCGAGATAATATTTCCCCGGGAGTGAAGTACTACGAGTGGGAGCGCAAGGGCGTACCGTTCCGCATTGAAATAGGCCCAAAGGATATAGAGAAAGGCTCAGTAGCATTGGCTAGGCGTGTGGTTCCCGAGGGTGCACAGAGAAAATCATTCATCGCGGAAGACGTTGTAATTGCTGAAATGCCAACTCTTCTGGAGGATTTCCAGTCCGAACTTCGAGATACGGCCAAAGCCCGTCGTGAAGAAAATACGGTCCGCGGTGTGAAGACGATGGACGAACTGAGCGAAGCACTCGATAGCGGAGCTGGGTTCGTATTTTCCGGATGGAATGGCGACCCTTCAGTCGAAGACAAGGTGAAGGATTTAACGAAGGCGACCATCCGCTGTTTGCCGGGCGAAGAGTTCGGATCCGCGGAGACGCCCTCCAAGTGCGTGTCTGGTTCTGGGGATTCGGTGACGGAGGTGGCTTGGGCCAGAGCGTACTGAATCATCCATTTCCTAGATCCGATGGACGTTTAGTGTGTGGGGCTGTTCTGCTAGGAGACCTCGCTGCTGATTTTGGGACACCCCTCTATGTTTACGATCTAGAATCGATCCGAAGTCGTGTAGAGGGTTTTCGGGATGCGTTCGACGCGGCGGAGCCGCTGATCGCCTATTCGGTTAAGGCGAACGCCAATTTAACGTTGCTTCGTGAACTCGCAGCGCATGGATGTGGTGCCGATATTACCAGTGGTGGCGAACTGTTCCGTGCTCGCTCTGCGGGTATAAGTAACGAAATGATTGTCTTTGCCGGTGTAGGCAAGTCAGAGGAAGAGATCGAGTTTGCCCTGGATGAGGACATATATGCGTTCAACGTCGAAAGCCGCTCTGAATTGGAGCGCATAGAGGGCATTGCCCAGCGTATGGGTCTTAGTGCTCGGATCGGTGTCCGTGTGAACCCGAACGTACTGGCTTCAACACCTCATGAGTACACTGCGACGGGGCATTCTGATACGAAATTTGGAGTGCCGTGGGAGGAGGCCCGCGCTCTTTATCGTTGGGCGCTCGAACGAGACTCACTAGACCCGATCGGGATCGACGTGCATATCGGCTCGCAAATCGTTGAAATCGAACCCTATGTGCTTGCTCTCGATCGTGTTCTTGGGGTTGTGAAAGATCTTGTGGCGGAGGGCGTACCCCTAAAATATCTCGACATTGGGGGAGGCTTTGGGATCAACTATGGTCAAGGGTCTGGTCTCGATATTGGAGCCCTGGCGGAAGAAATTGTGCCCAGAGTGTTAGACTCTGGCTTGCGTCTGATTCTAGAGCCCGGACGCTCGCTTGTGGCGGAAGCCGGCGTGTTTGTGACTGAAGTACAATACGTGAAAAATTGTGGTCAGAAGACCTTCGTAATTGTAGATGGCGGTATGAGCGAACTGATTCGTCCGAGCCACTACGGGGGCTATCATCAAATCGAGCCTGTAGGGCCAATCGACGGTCGTGCTGAGGCGGTCGTTGACGTGGTTGGGCCGATTTGTGAGACCGGGGATTTTCTCGCGCTCGATCGGTCAATGCCTTTACCGATGGAGGGTGAACTCCTAGCGGTGAGAACTGCGGGTGCATACGGCTTCACGATGGCTTCCAATTATAATGGACGACCACGGCCAGCTGAGGTGCTAGTAGACGGCATCGACGTACGGCTTGTTCGGCGCCGTGAGACATACGAGGACCTTATCAGTGGGGAAGTATGACGACTCAGGAGCACGATCGCGTTCTTATCCTAGATTTTGGGTCGCAGTTTACGCAGCTGATTGCCCGTCGTATTCGTGAGGAGAGTGTTTACAGCGAAATACACCCTCCTACTCGGTCACTCGACTGGATTCGAGAATGGAACCCCGCAGCGGTGATTCTCTCTGGTGGGCCAAATTCCGTATACGATGACGGAGTGCCGAAGGTAGATCCAGAACTATTGGCACTGGGATTTCCGATTCTTGGGATATGCTATGGCATGCAGCTCATAGCTCAAATCGAAGGTGCGGAGGTGTCCCATGGGCACCGAGAATATGGTAGGGCTGAGCTCACTGTTTTGGGATCCGAAGGACTCTTTGTCGGGTTTGATCCTGGGAGTGAGACTACCGTGTGGTGCTCACATGGGGACCACGTCGACGATCCGCCAGAGGGGTATGAGCGCGTTGCGTCAACGGAGACACTCCCTACTGCTGCATTTAGAGCCGCAGATGGGCGCAAAATTTGGGGTGTGCAGTTCCATCCCGAGGTGGCGCATACGACTCGGGGTGACGACATCATTTCGAATTTTCTCTTTCAAGTCGCTGATGTGTCGCCGACATGGACACCTGGAGCTTTTGTAGAAGAAGCTATCGAAAAGATTCGGAAACAGATCGGTGATGCTACCGCGGTATGCGGACTCTCCGGTGGGGTGGATTCGTCCGTGGCCGCGATGCTAGTGCATCGTGCGATTGGTGATCGACTCACTTGCATTTTTGTCGACCATGGCCTCTTGCGTAAGGACGAGCGTCAGCAGGTCGAGACCATGTTTCGTTCCCACTACGATATGAACCTTGTGGTGGAAGATGCAGCCGACTTGTTCCTCGGTGATCTAGAAGGGGTGAAGGATCCCGAAGCCAAGAGGAAAGCAATCGGGAAACGGTTTATCGAAGTGTTCGATGCGACGGCTAGAAGGGAGGGTACCGGTGCCTCATTCTTGGTTCAGGGGACACTTTACCCGGATGTTATCGAATCTGTCTCTGCGGGCGGCCCATCGGTCACAATTAAATCCCACCACAACGTTGGCGGATTGCCTGAGGATGTGCCCTTCGAGCTTGTAGAGCCTTTGCGCGAACTGTTCAAGGACGAGGTTCGAGCAGTCGGTCGGGAGTTGGGTTTGCCGACCCAGTTCGTGGGCCGCCATCCATTCCCTGGTCCTGGGCTCGCGATCCGAGTCATAGGTGATATTACTAGGGAACGACTTGATACACTTCGCGAAGCAGATGCGATCTACTTAGAGGAGATTCGGGATGCCGACCTTTACGACTCTATATGGCAGGCTTTTGCTGTTCTTCTCCCCGTGCAGTCTGTAGGAGTTATGGGCGATGCCCGCACATATGAAAATGTCCTCGCCCTTCGAGCGGTAACGTCTCGGGATGGAATGACAGCTGACTGGTTTCCATTTCCGCACGAGGTGCTTGGCCGGATATCCACCCGCATCATTAACGAGGTCAAGGGTGTGAATCGAGTGACGTACGACGTGAGCTCTAAACCGCCGGCGACGATCGAGTGGGAATGAGCCTAAACAGTCATCAACAAGAACTACGTCATGCTTACGTGCGTGGGGGTCCCGGAGCAATCATTTCGGGAGGGGTTTGGTTCGCTGCAGCCTTAACAGCGATGTATTCAAGCATCTCTGACGGCTTCTTCCTGTTGTTCTTCGCAGGCATGTTCATTTTCCCGGTGTCTAAACTTGCTCTCAAACTTGTTTTTCAAAGAGCTCCCGAGTCAAAATCCAACCCTGGTAGTTTGATTTGCCTTGAAACTGTCTTTCCAATGGTCGGTGGATTGTTTGCAGCGTGGTTGTTGCTTCCGTACCGCCCAGAATTCGTGTTCTCGGTCTCTGCAATCGCCGTAGGTACACGTTACTTCGGTTTCAGAACAGCTTATGGTGACTGGACGTACTGGGTTTTCGGCGCTGTGCTTTGCATGATCGGTTTATCCTCGATTGCGCTGGCGATTCCATCATCGAGTTTGGTTCCGTTTATCGTTGCGATCGTGGAGATTGTGTTTGGAACCTGTTTTATCCTAGCCGACCGAATGGAAGCAATCTCTATAGACGAAATTGGATGATTTACAAAGCAGTTACTACTGCTATTCGTCGCTCTGTAACCCCTATAAACAAGAGGTTTTTGCTAAGCCTTGCGCGAGTGGGAGTCACTCATGGGAGCGCAGCTAGTTGGGGGCAGTGACATCGAAGCCGTTGAAACTCTTCCGAGTTCGGTGGCTGCCAGCCAATGTGGAATGAAATAGAAGAGCTTGATGGTCAGTTGATCTGATCGCCACGATCCATTCGAAGCTCAATATCGTTCCACACATCACGCATGAACTCCAGGTCTTCGACATGAGCTTGCAAGAAAAGTGTTAGGTCTTGTTCTGTGACGTCAAAGGCATCGAGGATCGAATCGCGCCCTGAAAAGGATATACTCCCACTGTCCGTTTCCACGGCAGCGATCCGGAGATCGGAGTACACCTCCACGAATACTTCACGATCGATTGCTTCTGAGTTCTTATCAGTAGTGCAACTAGCTGATAAAAGCAGTGTCGTTGCTACTAGCAGGTGGAGGCTTTGGGTGTTCATGTGTTTGAACCCGATCTAGCGAGTTCCGAAGATTGCAGTAAGTACTCGCGCCAGCTTCCTTAAGATTCGGATGGCACCTATTGAATTTCGGCGAAAAGCGATTGATTACCAAGAGCAGTGGGTTACGGTGAGCAGGTGAATGTCTACCGGTTTATTTGATGCAAGTGTCTGCACGAGGTTTTCATCTGCTCCTACTCGGAATGCTGGACCAACTCAGTTAGAATCCCCCCTGTGCTTCGGGGGTGTATGAAGGCGACCAGGTGACCGTTGGCTCCTGTGCGGGGTTCGTGATCAATGAGTTCAATGCCCTCCGAAGCAAGTTTTGACAATTCGAAGCAGATGTCGTCGGTTCGGTAAGCGATGTGGTGGAGGCTTTGTCCTTTGCGCTCGAGGAAGCGGCCGACGGCGCTGTCGGGAGAAAGTGGCTCAATAAGTTCGATGGAGCCTAGGAAGGCTACGCGCACGCCTTGTGACTCAACTGTCTCAACAGAGGAGCAGGTGTGGCCAGAGAGTTTTTCGAACTCACTGGCGCTATCTTCAATTGAGTGAACGGCGATCGCGACGTGGTCGATTGATTTTGCTGACTTGGAATACATAATGAGAGGCCTGAACCGGTGGTTGACGGAACGGGTCAATGGGTGTGAACGGGATCGTACCGTGCACCCGCAAACGCTACAAGGAGAAGCTGATGGCAAGCGATGTGGTCAACGACATAACGGACCAGAATTTTGAAGAAGAAATCGAGAGCGGCGAAGGGCTTTATATGGTTGATTTTTGGGCCGAGTGGTGTGGCCCATGCAGGATGATAGCGCCGGTGGTAGAAGAATTGGCTGGTGAGTACCTTGAGAAGGGCTTGAAGGTGGGCAAGTTGAACGTAGACCATAACCAAGCGACCTCTGCTCGATTTGGTGTTCGGTCCATCCCCGCGATTCTTTTCTTCAAGGATGGTGAGTTGGTTGACCAGGTAGTAGGTGCTGGGCCTAAGGCGATGTACGAGAATAAAGTGCTCGAGCACCTTTAAGGGTCGACTCTTTACCTAGTCGCAGCTCTGAGTAAACAGTCATGAAAACCTGATCTTTGAGCATCCCCGCTGAGGACTGCACGACGGTAACTTGTTATTGTGGCTACTCTATACCTTGTCAGCACCCCGATTGGGAATCTTGAGGACCTCTCACCCCGAGCGGTAAGAGTTTTGCGGTCCTCTTCTCGCATTCTTGCAGAAGACACGCGGAGGTCTCGGATCTTGGCCGACCACACGGGAGCTAAGGGCCCTCTTGTCTCTGTGCACGAGCATAACGAGGAGAGTCGGACTGCACAGATCTTGGGATGGCTGGAGAGTGGTGAGGATATCGCTCTGGTCACGGACGCTGGCACGCCTTTGGTTTCAGACCCGGGAGCCCGCGTCGTTCGGACTGTTGTGGAGGCTGGGCACGAAGTCACACCAATTCCCGGACCTAGTGCGGCGCTTGCCGCTCTAGTTGCATCGGGACTTCCTGCCGAGCGGTTTGTTTTTCTTGGTTTTCCAGCGCGTAAGGGACAAGACCGGAAATCGGATTTGGCCCGCGTCGCCGAGAGCAAGGAAACCGTGATTCTTTTCGAGTCACCCAATAGACTGGTTCGATTGCTAGAAGACCTTGATAGCCTCTGCAAGTCCGGGCGGGGTGTTTGTGTAGCCAGGGAGGTGACGAAGGTTCACGAGGAATTCCTGCGAGGTACCATTTCCGACGCCCTGGGTCATTTTCGAGAGTATCCGCCACGCGGAGAGGTGACAGTAGTGGTGGCACCTGATGACCAGCTTTTAGATCAGGAATACGAACTGGAGTGCGCTCGATCGGTTGCCAAGGAACTTCTCGACTCAGGTAACCCAGCTTCTTCGGTAGTCCGACAAGTGGTTGAGGACTCCGGTCTGGCGCGTAACCTAGTCTACCGTATCGTGCACGACCTGAAGGACTCTGAGAACGAAAGATGACCGTAATTCTGTTCACCGTGATGGCTATTTCTTCATCACCGGCCGAGGTGTTAGCTGAGCCGGATTCAATGACTATAGCCCGCCTGCAGTACGATGGCGGTGGTGATTGGTATGCGAATCCCTCATCGCTCCCAAATCTTCTAGAGGCACTCAGTCAGCGCACAGGGCTGCCGGTAGCACGGCGGGAAGCAAACGTCACGCCGCTTGACCCTGCGCTTCGTGATTACCCCTATCTGTATATGACGGGGCACGGAGACGTAGTTTTCACACCAGCGGAAAGGGTCGCACTTCGAGAGTACCTATTGTCAGGCGGTTTTCTCCACGCAGATGACAACTATGGTCTCGACGAAAGCTTCCGCGAAGAGGTCCGGCAGATCTTCCCTGATGCTGAACTTACGGAAATCCCCCCGGATCACCCTGTGTTTTCTACCTTCTATGACTTCCCTGACGGACTTCCCAAGATCCACGAGCATGATGGAGAGCCACCGCAAGCACTCGGCATCTTCGTTGATGGACGCATGCTGGTGTTCTACTCGTACGAATCTGATCTCGGAGATGGGTGGGAAGACGAGGGCGTGCACGAGGACACACCTAAAACAAGAGAAGATGCAATTCGCATGGGGGTGAACCTCTTCCTGTTCGCGTTAGGTCAAGCCGCTTCATGAGTCCGGGGTCGTCGGAGCTTCTTCAAAGTCGTGTAATTGAGGTCCGGTCATACGTGGTTCGCAGGGCACGGACTGCTATGGGTGTCTGGTTAGGAGGCTGCCTCGTTTTCCTGCTCATAGCAGGGTGGCTTTTGGCTGGCTCCCAAGGATTTGTTCAGGGTAGCGACGCGCCCGTGATACTAGACGCGATTGCGCTCGCTTTGGTAGCCGGGGGAGTCTTTCGGCTGCGCACCTGGCTGGAGGGCATCTCTGAACAGGAATTGGCTTCTACAATAGAAAGGTCCGCCGGGATCGCTCCGGGTCTCGTGGAGGGCACACTGGAGCTCTCTCGGAGGATACCTTCAGGAGCATCGGCATTACTAGCCGGTCGAGCGGTGTCGGATGTGGCCGACGACCTTGGTGCACGGTCTGACGAAAAGCTTGCGGGTCGGTTAGCAGAGCAGGTAGAGGCTTGGGTCAGATCAGGCCTAGCCGTTGGCGTGGTCTTGGCAGTAACTCTCGCCGGGCTAACGCTAGCCGTTCCAGCTCGCACTAGTTCCGTTTTGTCCGGATTGTTTTCTCCGCTCTCGATGATGCGTGATCCGGTCCCGCCTCCCTTAGCTGTTCAGCCTGGAGATATTGAGGTCCTCCGGGGGTCGGACGTCGAGCTTGATATTTCGGCCGCCGATAGGATGAGCATCTCCGTCGAGTGGCAGGCTGCTGGGGACATAGCCCGATCGGAATTGGTCGAGGTCATGGAAGGCAAGGCTCGATATACCTTTCGGACGGTGTCCGCAAACATTGAATATCGAGTGAGAGATGCAGCTGGTAACGCATCACCGACATACGGCATTGTGCCCGTAGATCCGTTGTTTGTAAGCGACATGATTTTGAGCGTGGCTTACCCGCCGCATACTGGGCTTTCGGCGGATGAATTCCGCGGGGATCCGCCACCTCTGCGGCTACCTTCAGGATCCGTATTAGTCTTCGAAGGTTTAGCGAGTCGACCTCTATCTTCCGTCCAATTAGTGGATTCTTCGGGAAGCGAAGCAGTCTCATTTAGGGTCGAAGGAAATGAATTCGAAGCGAGGTGGTCTCCGTCCGTGAGTGGATCCTTCGAGTGGATGTTCCGAGATCGAATGGATGGCGCGGCTGAGATCCAGCCAGAAGCGTTAGAGGTCCTAGTGGTGCCCGATTCCGAACCCACTATAGGAATTCCCATTCCAGGACGTGATACGGTCATGCCGTTAAATCTGCGCCAACCTCTTCTCCTTGAGGGTGGAGATGACTATGGACTTAGACGCATAGAGTTGGTGGCGTATCGAGTGACCTCTTTTGGAGAGCGGATGGAGCCCGTTGCGCAGGGCTTTGATGTAGGTGGTCAGCGCGCGATCCTTGCAAGGCCTCTCCTAGACCTGCGCGGTTGGGGCCTTATGCCGGGGGACACCGTTCGTTACTACGCGCGTGCGGTCGATAACAGTCCGGCATCTCAGGTTTCCATCTCAGAAGAGTATTCGCTTAGCATGCCTGATGCGGCGGACTTGAGGAGGGAAGCTGAAGACGCCTTTGAAGAAGTAGCAGAGAGGCTTACCGAGTTAGCTGCTGAAGCGGAGCGACAGTCAACGGAGAATCGTGAGCAGGCACTTGAGTCAGCGAGGCAGCGAGGAACGGAACAGGGCACAAGCGAAGAAGAGGCCTTCCGAGAGAGGGAGGAGTTGGAGGCAGCGCTGACTGAACAGGGCGAGATGAATGCTGTAGTCGATTCGATGAGGCAGGAAATGGAGGCTCTTGAGGAGTTAATGCAGGAGTCTGGGCAGGCCGATCCAGAGTTGCGTCGCCAGCTAGAGGAACTCCAGAAGTTGCTGGAGCAGATGACTGGTGACGAACTCAGGCAGCGTATGGAGGAAATGGCTGAAGCTCTCGAGAGAGAAAATACATCCGAGGCAACTGACGCATTAGAGGAGATGGCAGATGATCAAGAGGCGCTCCGTGACCGATTAGAGGAGGCAATGGAGCGATTCAGACGGGCCGCGTTGGAGCAAGACTTTCGCGCTACTACCAGTGAGCTTGAAGAGCTCGCTAGCCAAGAGCAGGCCTTAGCTGACGCGATGAAGGAGGGAGACAACTCAGATCTCCGAGCTCGACAACAGGAGGACCTAGCACGTCAAACTGAAGCCATAGAGGAGAACATGGCGTCGCTGGAAGAACGACTAGCTGAGGTGGGCGAACAGCAAGCTTCGGAGGGCGTGCGTGAAGCGGTTGAAAGGTCGTCGGAGGCTCGAGAGAGCATGAATGAAGCTCAG
>DLTN01000053.1:49647-70346 GCA_002500925.1 Gemmatimonadales bacterium UBA7835
AGCAAGCTGAGCGGGGAGATGCCCAGGAGGCAGGTGAACAGGCTCAGAGGGCTGCGGATGAGATGCAGCGAGCTGCGCAGGAAATGCAACGGGCCATGGCGGAGATGGCGCGCGAACAGATGGAGAAAGTGCAGCGAGCAATGATTCAGACTGCTGATGATGCTCTGTCATTGGCAAGACGGCAGAATCAGTTGAATGAGGAGATGCGGGGAGTAGGACAAAGGGAACTGGCCCAGATGCGGGCACAGCAAGCTACGATGCTTCAGGGCATCGAAAACATCGCAGAGAATCTCCAGCTGGCGATGGAGGGCGCGATGGGGCAAAGCCCTGAAATTTCTGCGCAAATGGGCCTGGCCATGGAGTCGCTTCAGAGCACGATAAATGCGATGGAAGGCCGCCGTGGGGGAACGCCCTCGGCCATCGCTCAGGCCGAGCAGGCGATTGGGGATCTAAATCAGCTTGCGCTCATGGCCATTGCTAATGCCGAACAAATGGGGCAACAGGGGCAAGGACAGGGAGGTGAAGAAGTTTCTGAACAGCTGGAGGAGCTTGCTCAGCAGCAGGGTGACATAATGAACCAGAGCACACAGTTGATGCCTATGGAACTCGGCGAGCAGGCAATGCAACAGCAGATGGAACAGATGTCCGAGGGCCAACAATCAGTTGCCAGTGACTTGGGTGATTTAGCGGACGAACCGGGGGCTGATGAATCGCTTGGTGACCTGGAACAATTGGCTCAGGAGGCGCAGGCGATAGCTGAGGAGATGGTAACTCAGGGACGATTGACACCAGAGATGATTCAGCGGCAGGAGCGACTTTTCCATCGACTGCTCGATGCGGGCCGCTCCCTCGAGCGCGAAGAATACAGTGAGGAGAGAGAATCTGAACAGCCGGAAGAGTTTGAGCGGGGGCAGGTGATGCCCCTGACCGATGAGCAGATGGGGGTAATGCGCTACGAAATCCCGGACGGTACTCGTCTACAAGAGCTAAACCCTGCTGTGCGGCAGCTGATTCTAGAGTATTTCGAAAGGCTGAACCGAAGTCGCCCAGGTGGTGAGTCGTGAGTCGTGTATTTTTTCTCGCGCTGCTCACGATGGTGCTTGAGCCCGGTCTGGCAAACGCTCAATTACGGATGAGCACTTCGGATGCGCAGAGGTTGAGGGCGGCTTCCGCCTTGGAATCACGAGGGGACTACCAAGGGGCTGAGGAGATCCTTCTCGAATTGCTGCATGAACGACCTGATTCTGACGGCGGATTATTCGCGCTAGAGCGCATACTTCGGCATCAGGGCGAGATTATAAGAATTCTAGGTTCTATCGATTCTTTTCTTGAAAGAGAACCTGAATCTTCGGGGGTACGCTTCCTCAAGTTAAGAGTCCTGACAGATGTAGACTCGCTGCAGGCTGTGCGAAGAGAAGCTGAGGTGTGGCTTGACACTCAACCTGAGGATCGGGTCGCCTACAGAGAGGTTGGGCGGGCATATGAGCGAGCCTTCGGTGCAGCGGAGGCGTTGCGATTACTCCGTCGGGGGAGAGGTGCGCTAGGCCCGAACTCGCTAGCGATGGAAATCGGTGACATGCTGGCTGCGATGGATGATCCGCTCGGTGCGGCCGAAGAATGGGCCTTAGCTGTGGGAGACGATGGGTCGCAGATCTCAACCGTTGTCCGTCGGGTTCAGGCCTTGACCAAAGAATCGGAGGAGGCTGCGAAGCGAGTGGTGGAGCGACTTGCTGCCTCGGTCATGCCTGCTCGACGGAAGGCTGCAGCTCGAGCCGCACTAGATCTGAACATTCGTTCGCTAGTGTTTGGGCTCGTTCGGGATGCGGCTAATGATTTAGAGGGACGTGAGCGTTCGGCCTTTCTATCAGATGCTGCCAGACGGGCCCGCGATAGGGGACTGAATGAGGTCGCCTCCTGGGCGTATGATCAACTCGGTGCCGGAGCTTCTACTCTAGCTGAGAGACGCCAGTTCGATCAGAGAATTGTCGACGCGGCTCTTGCGGCCGGAGATACGGTAGGAGCCCTGGAGGCACAGATACGCGTAGCCGGATCATTTTCTACTGGCTCGGTAGATCGACGCAGGGCTATGGCCCAAGTTATCCGGCTTGAAACTGTCCGTTCTGGTCCGAGCGATTTGCGCTCAATGCTTCGGGACTTCATTGAAGCCTTCCCTAATGCACCTGAGGTTGATGAACTTGCAGCTACCGTAGCGGCTGTGTTGCAGTCACTCGGCGATGCCTCAGGGGCTTCAGCTGTGCTCGACGGAGTGGAAGGCCCCAGGAGTTCTCTGGAGCGTGGATACCTTCTTTTAGCAGAAGGAGATTTGGAAGAAGGACGTTCTGCGTTGCTTTTGGCGCATACTGGTTTGCCAGCTGCGGACGCAACTGCAGTGATCCAGTTTGCCAGTCTTCTTGGACGGCTCTCATCGGAGGCAGCATCTGTGTTGGCTGATGCTGGTGTTAAGGCGCACCGGGGCCAGTATCTAGAAGCAGCGCTTGGCCTTTCCGATTCTGTGGCCGGTCTTGATTTGGAAGAGGGGCCTCCCGTGCTTGCCGAGGCGGCTAGGATAGCAGTAGAGGGAGGGGAGCGTGAGTTAGCAGCAGATTTGCGCTCTCGCCTCATCCAAGAATATCCTAATGCTTCCGAGATGGCTGAAGCCGCTCTCGCCCTAGCTCGTTATCGGGCTCAGAGACCTCAAGGTGTCGAAGAGGCCATCAGGCTCCTGGAAGAATTGATCACAAAGCGACCGAATGCGGCTATTGTACCCGATGCTCGAATCGAGCTTCAGCGGCTTCAGGGATAAGTCACATGGCAAACGTAGACTTCAGAAAGAGGAAGTTTCACGGTCTGGTCATCATCGTGACCTTACTACTTGGAACGCCCGAGAGATTGCAGGGGCAGTGGTTGCTCGTGCCGATGGACCGCTCGCAACAGGATCATTTGAGGGCCTATGGCCTGACCTACTGGACACTTGAGCAGCAGGAAAAAGCGGAGTGGCTCCTAAATTACCGTGGTGGATCATTCCTTCTTCCGGATAGAGAAGATGTACGCCGTGAGGCAGCGTTTCGTGGTGTGAGCGTTGAGCTGATGAACGCCACGGATGAGGCCAGGATGAGGGCGATGGTTGCTTCTTCGAATATGGAGGCAGTCCCACTGGAAAAGGCGCCACAAGTGGCGATCTACACTCCTCCCAACTCAACCCCATGGGACGATGCCGTGACGATGGCGCTTGAGTATGCAGGGATTGAGTACGATAAGATTTGGGATGGGGACGTTTTGGAGGGAAATCTTAGCGAGTACGAGTGGGTACATCTTCATCACGAAGATTTTACAGGGCAGTACTCGAAATTTTTCCTGACTTATTCTGGAGCTCCGTGGCTTCAAGAAGAGGTGGCGAGGAATCAGGAAATAGCGCGTGAAGGCGGCTTTGCCGATGTCCCTTCTCTAAAGAAGCACGTAGCTATGACTCTGCGGAACTATGTGGAGGACGGGGGCTTCTTGTTCGCGATGTGTTCCGCGACCGAAACACTTGAGTTGGCGCTTGCAGCTCACAGCTCAGACATCGCCGCTGCGTACTCCGACGGCACACCACCGGATCCGAACGCGTCTAGCAAGATGGATTGGAGCCAAGCGATGGCCTTTACGGATGCTCAGGTCCAGATAGCTCCTTCAGTGAATGCTTTCTCTGACATTGATGGCCATCAGGTGAATACACCGTGGCGGAACGAATTGGGCGTTTATACGCTATTCGACTTCTCAGCAAAGTTCGATCCGGTTCCAGCGATGTTAACGCAGAACCATGAATCGGTAATCCATGATTTTTACGGTTTGACGACGTCTTTCCGGGAGGATCGCCTCAAGTCAGGGACTATTGTCTTGGCGCAGGAGGGCTCGTGGGCCAAGTACGTGCATGGAAATCTTGGAGAAGGCACGTTCACTTATTTCGGTGGACACGACCCGGAAGATGCGGAGCACCAAATCGGAGATCCGCAGACAGATCTGGCACTTCATCCAAATTCGCCTGGATACCGTCTCATACTGAACAACGTTCTGTTCCCCGCTGCTAAGAAGCAGAAGCTCAAGACTTGAGTTCAGAAATTCCCGAAGACTTTCCGGTGCCGCGTGAGGCACCTTTCGGGCTAGGCGGCCTTGATACTGATGACGGGGTATCGCATGGGTCAAATGATCTAGAGGGCCCCGAAAGAACCTTCGCTGCGCCTATTTCTCTTTCTGCAGAGGCTGCCCGCGCCATGAGCGCTGAGATTAGTAGGGCCGGAGGGAGGGAGGTGTGCTTTCTCGCCGATGTAGATGAGCGGCGTGTCGTGCAAGATCCGCGTGCAGTGGCTCGGGGAAACTTTGAAGCTGTCCTAGTAGCTGCCCGCGATTCGAAGGAGGGTGGCATTATGCTTCATAACCATCCGAGCGGGGTGCTAGAACCATCCGAAGCTGACATGAGAGTCGCAGGTTTGCTGTATGACAAGGGGTTAGGCACTGGGATTATCAATAATGAGGCGTCCGAATTATACGTAGTAGTGGAGCCGCCGATCCCTAAGGAGCGTGTCGCTCTTAACGCTAGTGAGCTGGATGACTTTCTGGCGCCCGGTGGCTCCCTGGAAGCACGCTACACGGCATACGAGAATCGCCCGGGACAACGTGATATGCTGGCCGAGATCATTGAGCGTTATAACCACGGAGGCGTCTCCATAGTTGAAGCGGGAACTGGTACCGGAAAATCACTTGCGTATTTGCTCCCGGCGGTTCGATGGGCTCAGGAAAATGCGGAGCGGACTGTGATTTCGACCAATACGATCAATCTCCAAGAGCAACTGGCGGAGAAAGATTTGCCATTGGTTGAAAGCCTGTTGGGGGACGTCCGGTGGGCTCTTGTTAAAGGACGCGGTAACTACATTTCTATCCGTAGAGCTCGGCTTGCCGCCGAGAGCCAAAGCATGCTTTTCGACGAAGATAGAAGTGACGAGTTGAACTCTCTTCTGGAGTGGGTCAACACCACGGATGACGGATCTTTGTCCGATCTAGGGTTCCGGCCTTCTGATGACGTATGGGAAGAGGTTCGGAGCGACTCTGATATTTGCTTGCGAGCCCGATGTCCCCACTTCCAGAAGTGCTTCTATCAAACGTCACGTCGCCAGGCAGCTTCAGCCGAGGTCTTGGTGGTTAACCATCACCTGCTGTTCACCGACCTCGCTGTCAGGCGCGCAACCGAGAACTATAAGCAAGCTGCGGTCCTCCCAGCCTACAGACGTATCGTTTTGGATGAAGCCCACAACGTTGAAGATGCAGCTACGTCACATCTTGGAGTTGAGGTCACTAGGCGGGGTATTTATCGAATGATGTCTCGACTCGATCGCAGAGGTAAAGGGATCCTCAACACGATCCATGAGGTTGTTGGAGGTACTAAGAATGGCGATGAGATCCGCGAACGAATGGAGAACAGAGTTCGCCCTGCTCTTTCCAAAGCACGGGCCTCCGCTGACGGATTGTTAGAGATGCTCGAGCCGTTTGCACCTGTTGGGGAGGGGCCGATCCGTCTAGGTGAAAGAGAGGGTCTCGAGCCGGGGTCAAGCGAAGCCGTAGCGGAATATCTTAATCGTCTGTTGACGAGCTTTGGTAAGCTTGAGCGTGAACTCTCAGAGCTTCGTGCCCGCCTAGAATTGGTCGAGGAATGGCTGGACGCATTGGAGGGTCGCCTCCTGGACTTGCGGTCGACCGAGCGGAAAATATCAGCAGTCGGCCAAGCCCTACGTCTAGTGCTTCTTCCGGGTGATTCTTCTGCCTCGTTTGTTCGTTGGCTTGAGTCACGGGGCAGAGGGACGAAGGGGAATCTGGTTCTGGCAGCGGCGCCGATTGAGCTTGGAGGTGTGCTCCTTGATTCACTCTTCTCGAAGGCAGAGACGACAGTTCTTACCTCAGCGACCCTGACAACCCGTGGGAGTTTTGACTTCGTTAGGGGGAGGCTTGGCATTTCTGAAGTCGAGCTAGAGACGGCGGAGGTTGATGTGAGCGTTCACGAGCGGAGGGTTCCATCCCCATTCGATTTCGGAGAGCAGGCGCTCATTGCTGTCCCCACAGACATTCCATGGAAGAATGGAGAAGGGTCGGGGTCCGAGGAGGCAACAGTCAAAGTTTTAGAAGCCTTCGCTGGCATCACAGACGGCGGCCTTTTTGCGCTCTTTACCTCGCACTCGGCGCTTCGGCATGTCGCAGAGGGCGTCAGAGCCCAAGGTATAGATCAAGCATGGCCAATCTTCGTGCAAGGCGAGGAAGGTCGGCATCGACTTCTTGAGCGCTTTATAGACTCGGGTAGGGGGATTCTTCTAGGGACCTCCTCGTTCTGGGAAGGAGTGGATGTGCCCGGGGACCCTCTCCGAGGTTTGCTCATACACAAGCTTCCTTTCCGAGTCCCGACCGAGCCGATAACGGCTGCTCGTATGGAAGCGATCGAGCGCCAAGGCCGAGACCCATTTGCTCATTTTATGCTCCCGCATGCAGCACTCAGGCTCAAGCAAGGATTTGGGAGACTGATTCGTGCTCGCACGGATCGAGGTGCAGTTCTTATTCTAGATGATAGAATTGTCAGGCGCCGCTATGGTCGTTACCTGCAGGACTCTTTGCCCCCGGCTCCGATCATAAGAGGACCATGGCCAGATGTTGAGGAAAGGTTGCGAGACTTTTTCGGCCTGGGCTAACCCCTTGGTTGGTCGTCTTACGACTCATACATTTCCGCTCGTCTGGTGGTGCAGTGATAAGCTCCCGATCTTCTTGAGCAAACGGTAGAGAAAGAGATGAAGCGGATCCTCGGTATGGGTGTCGGAGTGATTTACCTAGGCATAGCATTTGGTGCGCTTACTCGTGCGAATGAGGGGTGGGCGACTGGATATAGCGACGTCGGTTTCTGGTGGACTGTAATTGCAGTGCTGCTGACTATAGCGGCATTGGGGGCCCTGATCGGGACATGGATCCACACGCAGGAAGGGCAAAGCTGATCAACGCCCGTAGCGGAAGTGGCTCCCCCAAAGAGTACCTCGCAGGCCGTCCGAAGGAATCGGATGGCCGTTTTTAATACCTAATAGCCATCCGGCGCTGACCGTGTATGGCGTCTTTATCTAGAGAGATCTTATGAAGCAGATATCACCGAGCAAAATTGTCTGCGTTGGCCGTAATTATGCGAAGCATGCGGCGGAATTAGGCGGCGAGGTTCCCGACGAGCCTCTTATCTTCTTCAAGCCACCATCGTCCCTCATCGGCGAGGGGGAGCCCATTGTGATGCCGCCCATCTCTAAGCGCGTTGATTTTGAGGGCGAGATTGGTGTCCTGATAGGTAAGCGGGCGCGCAAAGTTTCAGCGAGCGAGGGATGGTCATATGTAGAGGCTTTGGTGCCGGTTAATGATGTGACAGCTAGGGATCTACAGAATATCGATGACCAATGGGCGCGAGCTAAGGGCTTCGACACATTCTGTGCGGTGGGTGTGCCGGTCCCTCTAAAACAGGTTGATCGGTCTTCGCTGGCTGTGGTCACAAGGGTTAACGGGATAATCAAGCAGGAGGGAGATGCTGCAGACATGGTGTTCGATATCCCAACGATCATTGAGTACATCAGCTCTATTATGACGCTCGAGCCGGGTGATCTAGTTGCTACGGGCACCCCTGATGGAGTGGCACCTCTGAAGGATGGGGATGTGGTAGAAATTGAAGTTGCTGGGGTTGGGTCGGTAAGAAACCCCGTGATCCAGGGCTGATGCCCAAGCCTAGTAGACGGTTCGGCGCGCTTCCACCGTTTCCGCTCGCTGAAATGAAGATGATGCGTCGTCGCATTGAAGCTCGGGGCGTGGATGTGATCGATCTGGGGGCCGGAGATGCGCCCCTGGATCCACCTCAGTCTGTAGTTGATAAAGTACATGAAGTGATAGGTAATAAAGCCTATTCACGATATGCTTTCCAGTCAGGATCGAAGACATTTCGAGAGGCTATATCAAGCTTCATGAAACGTCGGTTTTCCGTTGACGTCGATCCAGTTACCGAAGTGCTACCCCTAATTGGGTCGAAAGATGGTCTAGCGCATCTTCCGTTCGCGTATATAGAGCCCGGGGATGTTGCGGTCATCCCTGATCCGGGCTACCAGGCTTACCTGGGCTCGGTAACGCTAGCAGGCGGGGAGCCGTGGCTGGTGCCACTCAGTCCGGAGAACGAATTCTTGATCCCGTTGGGTGATCTGCCGCCAGAAGTTGTGAAGCGCACGCGTCTCCTCTACTTGAATTATCCGAATAACCCAACCACGGCCGTAGCTCCGGACGAATATTTTCAAGAAGCGATTCAGTTCTGTAGAGGGCACGATGTCGTGCTTGCGCACGATAACGCATACTCCGAGTTCGGATTCGATGGTTACCGCCCCCGTAGCGCACTGGAGTTCGAGGGGGCGCGGGAGGTTGCCATTGAATTCCACTCACTGTCGAAGACGTTCAACATGACGGGTTGGAGGTTGGGTTGGGCCGTAGGGAACGCGGAGATGATCGCAGCATTGTCAAAGGTCAAGACCTTCATGGACACAGGTCAGTTCATGGCGCTTCAAGCCGCAGGGGCGGCTGCTCTTGAAGTTGCTGAGGATTGGGTACCCGGAAACATCGCGGTCTTCGAAGAGCGTCGAGATCGAGCAGCAGCAGCTCTACGGTTGGCTGGGTTTGACGTAGCCTTGCCGAAGGCGGCTATGTACCTCTGGATCCCAGTGCCGGGCACTGAGAGCTCGGAGGATTTCGCTGCGCGTGCGTTAGAGGAAGAAGGAGTTATAGTCTTACCTGGAGCTTCCTTAGGCCAAGGAGGTGAGGGCTTCTTCCGGATTGCGCTCACAGTTGATGCAGACCGGCTCGAACAAGCGGCGGAACGGCTCGGTCGAATGATTGCAAAAGCCTGACTGATATCCGGAATGCCCGAGGAACCGGGGATTCATCCGGGGTTAGCAAATCCATGGACAAAAGGGCTGTTGCCAAGGGTGAGGCGAAGAGTCAGACCTGGCTTGAGAGTCGGGGCCTGGGATCTTCACGCCTTCGGATCTTTGCTTTCGGAGCGTCAGTCGCGGGCCATGCGTTAGCGATCCTACTTTACACTACTATCTCGGCCATTCTTCAGCCGGATACCTTCAGTCTTCCTATTGATACCGATCGACCATCTGAGCAGCGTACGCCCTTGATCCGCTTGATTGATATAATTCCCGAGGACCTAGAACGCCCGGAAGATCCGGAGGATTTAGCCGAGATAGAGGCTGGAGAGGCTAATGCGCAAAGGCCTGAGATCGGGGGGATTTTACTCGGTGACCTTCTTCCTCCTCCCAATAATGCTGCGGATCGACTGCGTCCGAACCTTGTTGATGCGCGGCTGTGGGCAGCTCCTCCCCCGGAATTCTTTGAGTTGAGTCTCGAGCAGCGAGAGGAACTTCTACTTTCAAACCGTATTGTCGCGTGGTACGACTCAGTCTCAATAGCGAGGGCAGCCGAAGACCGTCTTACGGACTGGACGTTTACCGATTCGAACGGCGGCCGATGGGGCGTCGCTGACGGAAAAATCTATCTCGGTGACGTAGCTCTACCTCTGCCCCTGAGTTTTGGGACGCCCGTAGGACGCAGGGACATACAGGCTCGCAGGGTTTGGGAGTTCGAGGAAATTGAGCGGCAAAGTCAACGTTATCTGATTGAACAGACATGGAAAGAGAGGGCTGAGGCGATTCGTGCTCGCCGAGATAGAGAGCGTGCTGCGGCGAGAGCGGACACGAGTGGTATTCGATGGTGAGGGTCACCAGGTTTTATATCAGTCAGCTCAAGTGAAAGGTTATGCCAAACACTCTCCTTGGTCCGTGGGATAAACATGAGGGAATCCGGTTCCGGTGCGCGACTGCGACTGACATCTTTGGAGGCCATCTTAAATGTCTACTGCGACGTAGAGATCCCGCTGATCCTAGGAAGTCGATGTGAGTAAAGAGCTCGCAACGCGTTTCGATCCACGAGCTATCGAGCCCGCTCGCTATCAGGTCTGGCAGGACGGCGGTTATTTCCACGTGCCAGCGTCAGCGGTCCTGGAAGAGGGCCGAGAGCCCTACGTGATTGTCATCCCGCCGCCAAACGTGACGGCAGCGTTGCACATGGGTCACGGGCTGAATAACACAGTACAGGACGTGCTTATTCGATGGCGACGAATGCAGGGTCGGGCGACCGTTTGGGTGCCAGGCACTGATCACGCTGGTATTGCAACTCAGAACGTAGTGGAGCGCCGACTCGCAAAAGAGGGGTTAAGCCGCCAAGAGTTAGGCAGAGACGAGTTCGTCAAGCGCGTTTGGGACTTCGTAGAAACGACGGGAAGTACGATTCTAGATCAGCTCAAGGCCATTGGTGCATCCTGCGATTGGGAACGGACCAGATTTACCTTGGATGATGAGCTAGCGATTGCGGTTAGGGAGGTTTTCGTATCTCTGTATGAAAGAGATCTCATATATCGAGGTGAGTACATCATCAATTGGTGCCCTCGCTGCCTTACCGCTCTGTCGAATGAGGAAGCGGAAGGAGAAGAAACGGAGGGACACCTCTGGCATCTCCGATATCTTTTAACCGAGAGTGCGTCGGAAGCCGCAAAGTCCGCCTTGGGTGCCGGAGCCAGTGCCGTTGGTCAGCTAGATGACGGTCGGTGGTATTTAACGGTCTCGACAACGAGGCCGGAGACGATGTTGGGAGATACCGGGGTCGCGGTTTATCCTGGAGACGATCGCTATAAGGCACTGGTGGGTGCTGAGGTAGAGTTGCCCCTTACAGGGCGGGTGATTCCGATAGTAGCAGACCGTCATGTGGATCCTGAGTTCGGCTCGGGAATGGTCAAGGTTACGCCGGCCCACGACAAGAACGACTTCGAAATAGCAGGCAGAACAGGGCTCGATATCATCGACGTAATGACCCCGGATGCCCGCATGAGTGACCTTGCCCCAGAAGCGTTCATAGGGATGGACCGCTTCGAGGTACGTAAAGCTGTCTTGGCAGCGCTAGAGGCGGACGGGCTGCTGGCTGGCGAGGACACACACACACATGCGGTCCCGCATTGCTATAGGTGCGAAACGGTCGTCGAACCGCGTCTTTCGGAGCAATGGTTTGTGAGTATGAAGCCCCTTGCAGAGCCAGCGCTCGCTGCGTCTAAAGAAGGGACCATCACCTTTACTCCTCCACATTGGAAGAGGGTGTATGAGCATTGGATGGAGAACATCCAAGACTGGTGTATCTCTCGGCAACTATGGTGGGGCCACAGGATTCCTGTGTGGTATTGCGGTGACTGTGGGGAGGTGATCGTAGCGCGCGAAGACCCCACATCATGTCCTCAGTGCGGAGGAGACTCGTTAGAGCAGGACCCTGACGTTCTAGATACGTGGTTCAGCTCTCAGCTATGGCCTTTTTCCGTTTTTGGTTGGCCGGAAGACACAAACGACGTGAGTGCGTTTTACCCCGGAAACACTATGGTAACTGCTCCGGAGATCCTGTTTTTCTGGGTCGCTAGAATGGTCATGATGGGATACGAATTCAAAGGTGAAACGCCGTTCACCGAGGTATATCTCCACGGGACCGTGCGCGACATCAGCGGCCGCAAGATGTCGAAGTCTTTGGGAAATGGCATTGACCCGCTCGAGGTCGTCGAAGCATTCGGTGCAGACGCGATGCGCTTTACGATCGTTAGCCAGTGCGCCGTTGGGACGGACATCAGTCTAGACCATGAAAATGTGGAAGCAGCCTTTGCGAACGGACGCAATTTTGCGAACAAGATCTGGAATGCTGGCCGATTTGCTCTAATGAGCCTCGGTGAAGACTCGATCCAGTCTCGGGAATCGGTCGAGGCTAACCTAGCTGAGGAAGATCGTTGGATCCTTTCGCGGCTGGCCAACGCTACTGAACAGACCACCCAAGGCCTCGAACGTTTTCGGCTTCATGAGGTTGCGGACGGGCTTTACCATTTCTTCTGGGGTGAGGTCTGCGACTGGTATCTTGAACTTGTGAAGAGTCGTTTGAATACCGACTCAGCCGTCAGTAGTCGGGAGGCCGCACGCACGACCCTGGTGACTGTACTTGACGGGGCACTGAGGCTGCTTCATCCGATCGTACCATTCGTGACAGCCGAGTTGTGGTCTCAGTTGCCCTGGCCGGATGGGGCCGAGCGCCCAGAAGACCTAATCATTGCATCGTGGCCGAAGGCTGATGAGAAGGATCGTTGTGCGTCAACGGAGGAAGCCATGGCCGGTTTTCAAAGTTTGGTAACCGAGGTCCGTCGAGTCAGAAAGGAGTATGGGGTGGGAGAAGGAAAACGGGTTTCACTCTGGGTCAACGGCGGACCAGAGGGCTTTTTGGCTTCAATCTCAGCGAGGACGGCTGCGCTGGAGCAGCTCGCTCGAATAGACCGCATAGAGTCCGGTGTCGGATCTGGCGTGGGCGCTAACGCGGTCTTGGCAAACGGAGCAGAGTTATTCATCCCGCTAGAGGGCGTCATCGATGTGGAGCGGGAACGAGGAAGAATGGAGGGGGAGATCGCTCGTCTTGCTGGTGTCCTCTCCGGTGTCGAGAAGCGGTTGGCAAACGAGAAGTTCGTTGCTAACGCTCCCGAGGAGGTCGTAGGCACCGCACGTGAGAATGCTGCCCAACTTCGGGATCAAGTTGAGAAGCTTCGCGAGAAACTTGTTGGCCTGGGAGAGTAATCCCTTGAGCAGGATTCTCTCGGTCGTGATCGTGCTGACGAGTGGGTGTGCTCAGCAAGAGATGCCGCCGGGTGGCCCAGAAGATCTGCGCCCTCCAGTGGTGATTGCGACGACTCCGGGTGCATTGGAGAAGGTCACAGACTTGGGAACGAAGATCCGCTTTGAGTTCGATGAAAGGATCAGTGAACGGGTGACAGGTGGCGTTTTGGAAACCGCGATTGCTGTGTCGCCAGTGTTGGGTGTGTACAAAGTCGAGCACTCTCCAAAGGCGCTGACGCTGACGCTCGAAGGTGGGCTTCGTCCGGAGCTGGTCTACCGAATCACTTTGACGCCGACCGTGTCCGATATGTTCGGTAACACTATGAGAGACCCATTCGAACTCGTCTTTTCAACCGGCGGCGATCCTGTGCCAACAACCTTGGCGGGTCAAGTTTGGGACCGTATTACCGGGCGAGCAGTGCAGCAAGCCACGCTCGTGGCTGTTAGCAATGATTCACTAGTTCACAGATCAACAGCAGATCGGACAGGGATTTTTGCGTTCCGGTATCTTCCGGCTGGAAGCTTTGATGTAACCGCGTTTGAGGATCAGAATAGAAATGGCGAGGTCGACTCCACGGAAGTGCAGGGACTCATCCCGCTTTTTGTTGAGGAAGGTGACACTGTGCTCACGGAGATCTCGATTCTCACGCCAGACGCATCTGAGGCCAACATGACCGGAGCTGAGGTTTTGGACTCTGTCACCGTGGCACTTTTATTTGACGATTTTCTTGATTTCGAGATAGGGGCAGACGAGATCAAGATTGAGATATCTCCGGATGCTGACGACAAGCCAATGATCGCTGATGTCATGCATGAGCCTGATTACGTGGTATGGGTCAAGAGGGTGACGGATTCACTGTCCTTACTTGACTCGATTGAGGCTGAGGAAGCGGCGGCATTGAGACTTTTGTCAGATGCAGAGGCAGTGATGCCCTCTGAGGAGGTCACAGCTATTGGGTCCGAGGAGCTTTTGGTGTCATCTGCTCGCCGGCCACCGCCATCTCTTCCCCAACTCCAAGGTTCTGCAGCCGGACCCACCGCTGACGGGGCACGGGTGTTGCCCGGCAGAAGACTTGTTTTGCGGTTATCTGCTCCGCTCCCCTATGAGACAGAGTTCGCGTTCACCGTGTTGGGTGTGACGAACATCTTTGGTTTACGGGGTGGTGGGGGTGAAGCGACGCTTTCTCGTGAGTTGGTAGTGGATTCAGTGATGGATCTGGATTCCGTAGGGGTGGCCGATTCCATTTCAACGTTGGATACGGGTGTCGTGACAACCACAGATGTCGCGGATACCCATCGCGGCTGCATTTTCCCGGTCTGCCACTGATGAGTGACCCGCGGAGTCAGATTCCGTCGATCGATGCGCTCTTGGCGTCCCCCGGGGCAGAGAGACTGTTGGAGGATACTGGTCGAAGCCAGCTAGCAGACGCATTTAGAGATGCCGTTGTCAAAATGCGCAGAGCCATCGAAAGGGAAGATATCAAGATCGTCGAATTAGTAGACGACCTTAAATGGTACACGGAACACGCTGCGCAAGTACTGATTCGAGCGAGGATCCCCGGGCTTAGGCGAGTTATCAATGCAACAGGGGTGGTTCTACATACGAATCTTGGGCGGGCTCCGTTAGCGGATGAAGCGCTCCAGGCGATGCGACACGCTGCAACATACTCGAACCTCGAATTTAATCTCCACGAGGGAGTCCGGGGTTCTCGCTATACCCACTGTGTAGACTTGCTATGTGAACTTACGGGAGCTGAGGACGCGCTTGTTTCAAACAACGCAGCAGGAGCCTTAGTGCTCGCTATAAGCACAGTCGGCCTTGGGAAGTCTGTAGCGGTGTCACGAGGTGAACTTGTCGAGATCGGTGGTGGTTTCCGGATTCCGGATGTGCTTGAGCGGTCTGGTGCGTCACTAGTCGAGGTCGGTAGTACGAATCGAACGAGGTCAGCAGACTATGAATCGGCCGCTGCTCGTGGAGAGGTCACGGCTATTCTAAAGGTCCACCGCTCGAACTTTCGGATCACCGGTTTCACAGAAGAGGTGTCAGTTTCCCAGCTAGTTTCGATCGGCGAGTCTCATGGCATTCCCGTTGTGCATGATTTGGGATCCGGACTGATGTTGAGGGGCGCGAAGCTTGATCTTCCCGATGAGCCAATGGCTTCAGATTCGATAGCTGCAGGAGCAGATGCCGTAGTCGTTTCGGGAGACAAGCTTTTGGGTGGTCCACAGGCCGGTATCATTGTCGGTCGTAGAGAGATGATCGAGCGTATGCGCAGGAATCCACTCTGCAGGGCATTGCGGGTGGACAAGGTTACTCTTGCGGGGCTGGAGGCGACGTTGCGTCTCTACCGTGATCCAGTGAGCGTCATTGAGCGGATCCCGACCCTTCGTATGCTTGCCCTCAAACCCGAGGCTCTGAAGGAAACAGCAGAAACTTTAGCGAGCCACCTCAAGATAGCGAAGGTTCCCTGTGAGGTCGTCCCGACCAAAGGCGCAGTTGGTGGTGGCACATATCCGGGGGTCGAGCTCGACTCGTGGGCAGTTGAGCTGACTTGGCCGCACGGGGCTGGAATACTCTCTGACGCTTTAAGGGCAGGAGATACTCCAGTTGTGGGAAGAATTATCGATGAGAAGCTGCGGCTCGACGTCCGTACTCTCCTTCCCGGGGAGCTGACTTCTGTAGTCACTCAAGTAGCCGAAGCTTTTATTGAGGGGGATAAGGCAGGGGTGTGAGCAGACGCGCTGTTTTCGCTGATCGAGACGGAACGATCATCGTTGAAAAAGGCTACCTCGGACATCCCGATGGAGTGGAGATGATCGATGGCGCATTGGAGGCTCTCGGAACACTCCAAGCTGCTGGCTTTGTCATAGTCGTAGTAACAAATCAGGCTGGCATCGCCCATGGGTTCTACTCAAGGGACGATTACCAAGCGGTCGCTTTGCGCTTTGTCGAAGAGTTAGAGGCCGCCGGAATCGTGCTGGATGGGATGTACTTCTGCCCGCATAAACCGGATTCATGCGATTGTCGGAAACCCTCTACTGGAATGTATCTTAGGGCTGCGAAAGAACTGGATATCGACTTGGCCGCATCGTTTTACATCGGTGACAAGATTACGGATGTAAAGCCTGGTCTAGTACTTGGAGGCCAGGCGATCCTCGTGCGAACAGGCCACGGATGTGAGTCCGAATCGGATATCCCAGACAGTGTTCGGGCCGTAGAGGATCTCAGCGAAGCATCGCAGGTAATCATAGAAGAGATGGCAGGGCGGGGCGATCGGTTCTTGAGGAGTCCCCGAAGCGGTATATTGTGATCGGTTGGATGGGAAGGTTCCTTCCAGTGATCCAGGACGACAGGATGAGAGTGAGCGCGATATGGTGACATTGACATCCATGGCCAGCGAAAAGGTCCACGACTTCATTAGGGAACACGGCGTTGAGACGGAAGCAGGTCTTCGTGTTGCAGTGCTCCCAGGTGGGTGTTCTGGTTTTCAGTATGGTTTGAACATTGAGGACTCCCCGGAATCGGACGACGAGGTACTCGACATCAGTGGCGTGAAGGTGTTTGTAGATCCTTTTAGCGCACAGTACCTGGATGGGGTAGAGATCGACTATGTAAGTTCGATGATGGGTCAGGGGTTTACGTTCAGAAATCCTAACGCTTCCGGTGGTTGCGGGTGCGGGAGTTCGTTCACGGTCTGATGACCTTCGACGGTTGGTTTTAAAGCGTTGCAAATCCGGACCTTCACCGGAGGAGGGTTCGGCCAGAACGCTTACCTAGCGATCTGCCAATCTACATCCGCTTGCGTTGGCGTAGATCCAGGTGCCGGAGCGAAAATGCTCGTGCGCGCGATTGAGGAAGAAGATTTAGATCTGCAGGCTGTTCTTCTGACCCATGCGCACCTCGATCATGTAGAAGGGATATCTGATGTTCGCGCTCGACACCCTGGCGTACCTATCTGGCTGCATCCGAATGAGTTGCATCTTTATCGGGGCGTGCATAAGCAGGCCGCTATGTTCGGTCTGACAACTGAGCCTCAGCCTGAGCCGACTGACGAACTTATTCCCGGGGAATCTTTTCAATTCGGTGATTGCACCTTCGAAGTCTCGTTCGCCCCCGGTCACTCACCCGGACATGTGATCTTCGTTTCCCGGCCGGAGTCACTCGCATTGGTGGGAGATGTAGTTTTCCAGGGTTCTATAGGTCGAACAGACCTCCCCGGAGGGAGTTTTGAAACGCTCATGGCGTCTATCCGGCGGGAGATTCTCTCCCTTCCGGACGAGACGATCCTTTTTCCTGGACACGGTTCGGCTACAACGGTAGGACAAGAACGGGACACAAACCCATTTTTAGCGCCGCACCGCGGTGGTGAATTGGCGTGACACAGGCGCGCGGACCGTTTAGGGCAGCGGTTCTCGCTTCTGGTGGTGGAAGCAATTTTCAATCACTGATTAATCACGTTGCTTCCGGTGATCGGACATGGTCGATCAACCTACTCGTGATGAACCGTGAGCAGGGCGCCGCGCGTCGAGCACGCTCTGCGGGAGTACCGATTCATATCATCCCGACGAAAGGCCGTGAGGTGTCGGAAATCGCTCAAGAGACTCTGAGAGTTCTTGATGAACACGCTATCGATATAGTTCTTCTGGCCGGTTACCTGCGTTGTATCCCGTCCGAGGTTACCAGCCGTTTTTCCGGACGCATTCTGAACATCCATCCGGCACTATTGCCAGAGTTCGGAGGTCCGGGGATGTATGGCATGAACGTCCACCGGGCAGTTGCGGAGTCTGAATCGGCTATGATCGGTGCCACGATTCACTTTGTCAGCGAGCTGTATGACGAAGGCACGATTCTGGGTCAGTGGCGGATGTCGCGGTGTCCGGAGGACAGTGCAGAGGAGATCGCGGCTAAGGTCCTTAAGATCGAACATCGTCTGTACCCCGCGGCCGTCGACCATCTTTGTGATGCTCTTTTGGCGGGTACAAGGCCGGAGCGGATGGTGGATGTTGATGTAAAGGAATCGTTCGAAGAGCATCATCGTAAATCTTCTACTTCAATAGAACTGACCGAGGAAATCCAATGAAGCGCGCGCTCATTAGCGTGTCCGACAAAAATGGCGCTGTGGCGTTTGGCCGCGCCCTCCAAGAACGGGATTGGGAAATCTTGTCGACTGGGGGCACCGCTCGGGCTCTTAAAGAGGGAGGGGTAGAAGTAACTTCAGTGTCGGATGTAACGAGACACCCTGAGATGATGGACGGGCGGGTTAAGACACTTCACCCGGCAATTCATGCAGGCCTGCTCGCCCGACGTGCCAATCCTGAGGACCTGGCCGCTCTGAAAGAGCAGGGTTACGGTCCGATCGATCTTGTCGCCGTGAATCTTTACCCTTTTCGTGAGACTGTGGCCTCCGGTAACGTCTCAGTCGACGTAGCCATGGAGAAGGTCGACATAGGGGGCCCTACGATGATTCGCGCGGCCGCCAAGAATCACAATGATGTTTGGGTGGTGGTTGACCCGGCCGACTATGGCGATGTGATTGATGCCATAGACGGAAAGGAAGATCCGTTTTTCCGTCGCAGGCTTGCGGCAAAAGTTTTCCAGCATATCAGCACTTACGACTCCGCTGTCGCCTCGTATCTACTTGATCATAGCGCTGAGGAGAGCAACGAAGAAATTCTGGGAGAACACCTGAAAACCTCACTGTCACGTATGCATACGCTGAGATATGGAGAAAATCCGGATCAGAGAGCAGCCTTCTACGTTGGAGAAAAAGCCGTCGGTATTTCAGCGTTAGAAAAGCATCACGGAAAAGAGCTCTCATACAACAATATTCTTGATTTGGACGGTGCGTTACTGAGTCTGTCTCCCTTCGCCAAATCGCCACGTCCCGCGGTTGCGATCATCAAGCATACTACTCCGTGTGGGATAGGGGTGGGTGACTCGCTGGCTGAAGCGTACAAACGTGCCTTGGCTACGGATCCCGTAAGTGCGTTCGGTTCCGTAATCGCGGTGAACCGTTCTGTGGATGGGGAGACGGCCGAGTTAATGTCGAAACTGTTCATCGAGTGTCTCGTAGCGCCCGACTTTTCGGGTGACGCGATCGAGAAGTTGACCGAGAAAAAAAACATTCGAATTATGACGTTCCCAGAGGGTTCGGCCGCCTCTTTTCTTGCTGATCATGGCCACCGACCCGAACCGCTGCTTGTGAGGAGCGTTTATGGTGGTGTCTTGGCTCAAAGCCCTCCTATTCCTCCGTTTTACGGGGAAATTGACGAGTCTTGGCATGTCGTTACTGAGCGTCACCCGACAGAAAAAGAGTGGGATGATCTGAGGTTCGCTTGGGCAGCTATTTTCGGTGTGAAATCGAATGCCATTCTACTCGCCAAGGACGGGGGCGTGCTCGGCATTGGGGCGGGTCAGATGAGCCGGGTAGACTCGTCCAGAATTGCCGTTAGGAAGGCTGGTGATGCGGGGCTCGGTCTTTCTGGAGCGGTACTCGCTTCAGATGCCTTCTTCCCATTCAGGGATGGTGTAGAAGCTGCCGCTGAGGCCGGAGTAAGAGCCGTGATCCAACCGGGTGGCTCAGTCCGTGATGAGGAGGTAGTCGATGCCGCGGACGAGCATGGCATCGCTATGGTGTTCACCGGTAGGAGATTGTTTCGGCATTAGGGTCTGACCGGACCGAGGGGCTATCAGAAAGTAGACGGTCAACCGCCGCTCGCATGGCAGGTGGAGCGAAATACCCGACCACTCGATGTTGGACGACTCCGTTGCGGTCGATTATAAACGTAGTGGGGATTGCGTTTATGCCACCGAAGGCAGCCCTGTGGGGATTGGTTGCTCTTCCTACAGGATACGTGATGCCCCGGTTATCCAAGAACTCGGTTATAGCTCCCTGATGTCCGATGTCGGTCGCAAGCCCGAGGACTAGGACACCGTTTTTGGATCTTTCGGAGTGCAGCCGCTGAAGAGCGGGCATCTCGAGCTTGCATGGACCGCACCAAGTGGCCCAAAAGTTCAGGACGACAACTTTTCCCGCTAGGGAATCCGAATCCACCGAAGACCCGTCGAGTGCGGTGAAAGAATAAGACGGGGCGCGGCCTAGGTCAGGACCTACACCAGTCCATGCTTGGAGCTGCGGTCCCAAACGGTATAGAGCAAAGACTGTAAGTGCGGTAACGAGTATGCGCTCCACCCATCTGGAGATTAGTCGACGATCCATAGTGACTGAGGCCTACTGTCTGAGGATTAGAATCCTTCGAGACTCGAATTCAGGCGCAGGCGACGCAGCGTCCGAATAGGATGATTTCGTGACCGTCGACCTCAAATCCCTCGGGCGCGATATCTTCGACGGTTTCCGGGCACTGGGGTATGTCGAACGCTTGATCACACGACCTACAGAGAAAGTGATGATGGTGCGGTCGCTCCGCTATTTCGTACCGAAGTGTCCCACCCGGAAGCTCGACCTCCACTAGCCATCCCTCTAGTGCGAATGCTTTCACTGTCCTGTATACGGTAGCTAGACCCAGGGATGGAACTATGTCCTGCCCAGCTTGGAGAATCTGCTCTGGTGTGAGAGGACGCCCACAGTCCATGAAGACACGGCGAATCGCGCGACGCTGTCTGGTGTCTCTCTGCATTTAAAGCCGAGTCTCGTAATTGTGCTGGGGTGATCAGGTGGGATTGCCGGCGTACATTTGACTAACCTTACCTAATCCTAGTTTGGTGAGCCTTGGTCTGCCATATCATTAGGAAGCCTGGAATCGCATCTCCCACAATGATCCGGTGTGCAGCGTCGCACGCTTTCGAAAAGTGCACCGGCTATTAGTAGGCTTCCGACGGACGAGGTGAGAGGTTCAGGTAACGGGTTGAGGAGCCCAGCGAGAGAAATAGCCCAGGTTAGCGCACCAATTGCGAAGACTGTCATAATGGAC
>DLTN01000053.1:70583-72758 GCA_002500925.1 Gemmatimonadales bacterium UBA7835
GGTTCAGGTAACGGGTTGAGGAGCCCAGCGAGAGAAATAGCCCAGGTTAGCGCACCAATTGCGAAGACTGTCATAATGGACGCATGGGATCTGCCTGGCCCCAGTCCGAGCATTAGAGCACCAAGAAGAAATGTTGCTACAAAGGCTCCTCTCTCGAAACCCTCTGATAACCCTAGTATAGGCATTAGGGGAATCAGGATTGGCGACAGGGCGCAATGGATGCCGCATCCTGCTGCCGCGCATGCTGCGATCCTTGATCCTTGAGTCGTTAGAGAGGGTAGGTCGGGCATAGAGGGACCAAGCTTTAGGAGTTTCCGATTTCCTTAAAGATAACACGTTCTCATTAAGGCTCCAGTTCACGAACCCGTGCCCAACTACTCGGCCGGTAGCTAGGTCGGAAGTGCCTCAATCGCTTCACATACGAGTGTAGGGCTAACCTTCAAGGCGCGACGTGATAAAGTGCCGAGCGAACCCGTGAGGCAGGTCTCCCATTACCAGAAAACCATCGACAAACCAAGTGGGAGTTCCACGAACTCCTACTTCCCGGCTGAGTGCAACGATGTTCTTTAAACGCTCTCTAACTGAGGGATCAGCTCGGCACGAGGAGAATGCGGCACGATCGAGACCAACCTGGCCCACCAAGTTTTCAAGAGCGGCCTCCACGCCGTCTCTGTTGGCTCTGATCCAAGTTTCTCGATCTAGGTATGCGATCCTCAAAAAATCATCGTATCGGTCCTGATGTCCTGCACATTCTAGACCTAGGAATAGAGCTTCAGAGTTGGGATACAGCCCAGATACGTAGCTCAGCGTAACCCATCGTACCTTGCCTCCTTCTACGAATTCAGCGTGAAGTGAGGCACGAGTTCCGTTGTAGAAGCTTGAGCAGTACGGACAAGATATGTCCGTGAATTCAACTACAGTGAGGGGTGCTTCTGGGTCTCCGACCGACCACCCCAAGTCTTCTGAAATTTCAAGCTTTTCGACGGCGGTGTTTTGTGCTGACGCTAATCCCGGCCCTGCTGCTAACGTCAATAATGTGAGGATGACGAAGATGCGCGCCTCGGCCTCTCGACCGTACCTCATCAGATGCGGACGGATAACCCGTCGTGCAAAGCGGTCCGGTAAGCTTTGAGTGCCGGTACTAGGCCGGCGACAAAGCCCAGAGCGATTACAGTCCCGATGTACATCAACTGCATCCCGTCGAGGGCCTGTATCGGGACCTGTAATCCGAATTGGCCTTCTAGCCAAGGTTGCAGAGCGGCCAGGCCCACGTAGACGAATGCGACACCTAGGAGAGCACCAATGATAGAAAGCGCTCCAGCCTCAAGAACCAGAAGGGAAACTATCCGACGTGGGCCGGCTCCTAGAGCACGAAGAATAGCCATTTCTCTGCGTCTCGCGTCGAGGGAGGTGTAGATCGATACGAGCATCCCCAAGAGACCTACTAAGACAACGAATCCTGAGATCACAAGAAGCCCATCTTCCGCGTACCCAATGCCACGCCACATTTCGGAGAGTGCTACGCCGGGAATCACCGCTGTGAGGGGCTCATCTTCACTCGTTGATATGTCGCGCTGCAACTGCAGAGTATATGCTCTCGATTCAGCTCCCAAGAAGAAGGAGGTGATCTGAGAAACTGGAACTTCCTCCATTGCGAGGACATCTGCTGCCGATATCTCATCGCCGGGCATGGGTGGGCCACCCGATTCCCAACCCATATGGATGGCGGTGACACCCTCTAGTGTCACGTAGATTGCCCTATCGACTGGTGTGAAAGTTTTTTCCAGCACTCCAACGACCTCGAATGGCATCTCGTCGTGGTTCATGAAGCCGACGGCACTCATCCCGTGAGTCACGGAGATTCGGTCTCCCAAGACATACCCGAGGCGCTCAGCTACCTGAGCCCCTAGAACTACGTCGAAGACTGACTGCGCCGCTCGTCCCTCTGCCAAGGCAATTGGCTGCCCCCCGCGATATTTGTAATGCTCGTAGAAGGAATCATTCGTACCGATTACTCGAAAGCCTCGGTGGCTATCACCCAGGGCGTATGGGATAGTCCACGAAACAGCTGGGTGCTCATCCCATTTCTGCCACGTATCGTGGGATATGTTTGCCACAGGTGAACCCATCCCGAATACCGCATACAGCATTAGCTGAATGGTGCCGCCACGGGAC
>DLTN01000045.1:0-1774 GCA_002500925.1 Gemmatimonadales bacterium UBA7835
CAACTCAACGAGATTGATGAGGCGGGCCTTGAGCCCGGTGAGGATGATAGGCTCGAAGTAGAAATCGGGCGCCATGAGAATTCCGAAGAACTCGCTCGGGCAACCCAGGCACTGAACGCGGAGTTGTACTCTTCCGAGGGTGCGGTCACAGATCGATTGGCTGAGGCGAAAAATATTTTGTCACGGCTAGTTGGATTCGACATTGCTCTGCGATCCGAGGTGGAACGTGTCGACGAGGCACTTCACCTGGTGTCGGATGTGGCGCGTGCGCTTGGGGACTATGCGACTGCTGTAGAATTTGATCCGGGACGCCTCGAAGAAGTGCGTACCCGATTAGACAGAATTTTCAGGCTGAAGAGAAAATACGGACCGGAGCTAGCGGACGTTCTGGAGACCGCTCAGCGCGTCCGCACTGAACTAGATGCCCACGATGAAGCTGAGAACGATCTAGCAAAAATCCGGGAGGAGATCGGGGTTGCTGAGGCTGAGCTTCTTTCGGAGGCAGCAATTTTAAGTACAAAAAGAGGAAGAGCGGCGACGGAGTTGGGGATCGCGGTGAGTGAGGCTCTACCTGACCTGGGTTTGGTTGGAGGAAGGTTCGAGGTGGAGTTGACCGTGAGCGACGCATTGTCGGCATCAGGGGCGGAGAGCGTTGAATTTGTCGTGTCACCAAACACAGGGTTTAATCTCATGCCCCTAGCGAGGATCGCGAGTGGTGGAGAGCTGAGCCGGATAATGCTGGCGCTCAAAGCTATTCTCGCATCGGTCGACGAGGTTCCAGTGCTTGTGTTTGACGAGATTGATTCGGGAGTAGGCGGGACGGTTGCATCATCCGTAGCAGTAAAGCTAGCCCGTGTTGCCGAGGCTCATCAGGTTTTCGTTGTCACGCATCTCCCGCAGGTGGCTTCGAGGGCAGACGCCCATCTGGTGGTCGAGAAGGGAGTGGACATGGACATAACGACTACTGTGGTTCGGCAGCTCAATGAAGATTCCCGTGTATGTGAAATCGCTCGCATGCTAGGGGGAGACGCTGAGTCGGATGCTTCCCGAGAGCATGCTAGGGAGCTTCTAGCTAGTTCGTCTGCCCCCATAAGCGACGAAAGAGTCTGATCCCGGCTTCAACTCGGGTCCACTTTGGAGCGTGACTGCCGGATCCCTCAATCGCATGGAGGAATCGAAGGTGTACCTCCATCGGGTTAGGGGCCTCACCCTGAATCCAGGGTTCGACAGTATCGTAGCGCAGGCCTCCCCCGACCTCGTGCAGTTTTATTCCACTTTCCGATTCTAGGATAAAGGGATTCAAGCTGGTGTTAGATGCGATAATCTCGACCTTGTCACGGAACTTCTGGAAATACCGATACTCGCCGTGTATCGATAGCGCAGATGATATCCTGAGATAGGGAGCGATTTGGATACCAACTAGTCGTCCGGGGTCCCAGCGCACTTCTGCTCGGGTGCGCGAAGCAGGCATCGCCTGACTGGGACGCTCCACACGTCGGACAATTGTGGTGGGGCGTTGACTCACTAAAGAACCTGAGGCGGCGATCCCAAAGCGCCCGTTTACTCGTAGTTCCGCTGCCAACCCAGTCTCTAGGTCGAGTT
Organism: Gemmatimonadales bacterium UBA7835; assembly: GCA_002500925.1. Taxonomy (GTDB): domain Bacteria; phylum Gemmatimonadota; class Gemmatimonadetes; order Longimicrobiales; family Gaopeijiaceae; genus UBA2589. The sequence goes on from DLTN01000045.1 coordinate 1,603, forward strand.
GCCCGTCACCTGTGCCGATATCTAGAAGGACATCTGGATGCTCAGGAGTTCCGGTTGGGAGGCGGATGCCAAAGCGCCCCGTGACTCGATAAGTAATCCCCGAATCTTCTACGGCTTCATCATACGTCATGTTGTCAGCGAGGCGGAGCTTGGCGGAGACCTCGACATCCCC
>DLTN01000045.1:2150-3167 GCA_002500925.1 Gemmatimonadales bacterium UBA7835
GTAACGGCCATCATGGCAAAATCACTGTTGCTCAGCGTTGTCTGAGCTAGCACGATAGGGAGGATGCTAGAAAGGCTAGCTGTGCTTAGTGCGGTATTAAGCTCCGCTAATATTTGTGTTAGCTGGCCTCCCGTGTTGGAGCCAGCCAACGGAAAGAAGGCGGTGGCACTGTATGCGGACGAGATGGCTGACTCGAAGGCGCTGGCCCTCGAAGCAAGTTCGAGGGCGCTTGCACAAGAGGCGTTAGCGCCTCCCGCACAGATCTCGGCTGCTCTCGCTTGTGTATCGGTACTGGCCGAATTGATCGAACTTAGGAAGGATTGGACTGCGCTAGGATCCTGGATGGTCGGATTCAGGCCCAAGTCTGCATTGAGTGTGTCTGGCGTGTGAATTAGGTCTATCACAGTACGTGTTTGATTCCACGGCATTAACACTCCTACTGTGAGCCAGTCAGACACTCCAACTTCTGCTGCGAACTTGATCGAATTCATCTCTTGTTGAACTCTCCCAGCAGTTGGACCAAGGCTGGGTTCGTAGTCGGGTGCTTGCATCAGTTCACTGAGCGACGACTGCAGGATTTCTAAATTGGGGAAAAGATTGGCTCCGTTAGGCGAAGAGAGGTCGTCGCCCAGTTCTTCGATACGTCCTGAGCCATTAGATCCCCGACTAAAACGGCGATCCCACGTCGTATAGATCGGGTGGGCTTGCAGGCGAAGGTGGCCTCTTGGGACCAACCCGTGGTCCAGGGCTTGTCCTTGGATGTCATATGCCGATAGCGCCATCAAGAACACTGTTGACACCAGCAGGTGCAGGAGGCTCAGACGCATGGCCTAGGTGTGAAAAGTCTCAAGAACGGAGCACTCCAGGGGCCCAGGTAGAGTGGGCGTTTAAGCGTTCAACATAAGAAGTTACGTCAATCTGAGAAACACAGTCACGACGCCGAAAACGGCATTGACCGTCCCAATCTATGTTTCTAGCTTGGTCTCCGCGTGATCTGCGGGAATAGCTCAGTTGGTA
>DLTN01000045.1:3482-3651 GCA_002500925.1 Gemmatimonadales bacterium UBA7835
GGTAGAGCACAACCTTGCCAAGGTTGGGGTCGCCGGTTCGAGTCCGGTTTCCCGCTCTCGGGAGGAGGGGTCGTCAGTTCTGGCTGGCGGCCCCTCCGCTGTCATGATGACATTTGCTGGCTTACGCACTCTAAGTTTTTCCGAGATGTTAGTCACAGGATCGCGACCG
>DLTN01000045.1:3982-4116 GCA_002500925.1 Gemmatimonadales bacterium UBA7835
AGCATGGCATGACGGTTTTGGAGCAGAAGTTTCGCATCCGGCTATATCCCGTTCACACTCGCGCGTCTTAAGTAAGTCGCCTGCCGTTTTGGGCTAGGGGGTGAATGGGGTGGCCCACATTCGCTTGCGGGTAG
>DLTN01000084.1 GCA_002500925.1 Gemmatimonadales bacterium UBA7835
GCTGGATATTGGTTTTTAGCCTCTCCGGTCCTCACGATCGACGAAGCCCTCGAGAACCTGTCCATCAAAGTCTTCGTCGATCACATGACCGTTCTCTCCGGTGATGTAATGACCGGACGAAGACCGGGCACACCAGGGTACGACGCAGCTGCTGCTTACGTGGTCCAGGAATCCCGATCATTGGGGCTCAAGCCAGGGGGTCTCAATAACACCTACCTACAACCGATCGCGTTCCGGCGAACAAGAGTGGATCCGACCTCGACAGCCTTTAATGTAGACGGCTCGCCACTTACGCCGACTGACTTCACCCTGTCACCTCGGACAACCAGCAACAAAATTGACGTCGAGGCATCGATGATATTCGGCGGCTTTGGAATCAGCGCACCGGACCTAGGTTACGATGACTTCGAGGGCATCGATGTTAAGGATAAGCTAGTTGTGGTCATTTCCGGAGCACCCGACCACTTCGGCTCTCTAGAGAGAACCGTGTTATCTAGCAGCGCCTCTCGGGACGCCGAACTTCGGGAGCGAGGCGCAGCAGGGGTCGTCGTAGTGAGACTCGGTGAGACAAGGGCCTCGGCGCCGTCCCGTACCCGTTACGTCGTACCGCCTGATCTGACGCAGGACACAGGGATACCTGAAGAGCTAGGAGCTTCCGTAACCGTCTCGCGGCGGATCGCCGCTGATTGGATTAGCCGTTCTGGCAAGACCTTCGAAAACGTTCTAGAAACCATCCGTTCGGGAGTTCCCCTATCGTTCGATTTAGGCATCGACGGTCGTATCCGTGGCAATTTCGTGGTCGAGACGTTTGAGAGCGCCAATGTCGCTGCACTCCTGCCAGGCTCTGATGTTGATCTTCAAGCTGAAGTCCTCGTCCTAACCGCGCACTTGGACCACCTCGGGATGGGTATCCCTATTGATGGGGACTCTATCTACGACGGCACGCTAGACAACGCATCAGGTTCTGCGGCTCTTCTAACGATCGCTTCTGTGCTCACGCGTATGGAAGCACCACGACGCTCGGTGCTTTTCCTCTGGGTCACGGCAGAGGAATCAGGGTTACTTGGATCCGAATACTTCGCCCGGTTCCCGAGTATCTCGCCCCGACGCATAGTAGCGAACCAGAACATCGACGGGGTCATGGGAATGATCACGGCGGCAACCGACGTACTCGCTTTCGGCTATGAGCACTCAAACCTGTCAGAGGCGGTAGACTATGCGGTCGCTCGTACTGGCACCCCGGTGAGCCCAGACCCCACTCCTGAAGAAAATCTCTTTATTAGGAGCGACCAGTACGCGTTCGTCAGAAATGCTATCCCTGCGATCTGGGTGCAAGGTGGCCGGACAAGCCTCGATCCGGCACGTGATGCTCAAGGAGAACTCGACACATGGATAGCTGAACGCTACCACAAGCCCACCGACGGCCTCGACCAACCTTTCGACTTGGAAGGAGTACGACGAGAACTTGAGGCAAATTTGCTTGTTACGTACCACATCGCGAACGAAATGGGACCCATCCGTTGGGATGAGAACAGTTTCCTTTACCGACGCTGGGCCGAAGGCTGACCGGTCAAAAAGGCCTGCCCGCTCTTTACTGGAAAGCGAGACCGCTTATCTCGCCTGGATGCTCAGATACAAGCGATTTAGTGATTCAGAATTGGCGAAAGCCAAATCTGGGTATCCATCCCCATTCACATCTGCCGCAACCACACCGTACGTGGACTCCTCAAAACCCTCCATGAACTTCTCACGCCATAACTCCCCATTCCCAGAGTTGAAATAAAGAGCGTTCGGCTCCCTCACGTTGGCCACAATGATATCCAGATCGCCATCTCTATCCAGATCGGCGACGGTGCTAGCATAAGTTTGTTCATCGTGCCCAAAAGGGATCCCGGGCCCAAAATACCCAGGTCGCTCAGCAAGGTAGACAGCGTTAGGCTCGCCAATATTTCCTGCTACAATATCGAGAGCACCGTCTGAATTCAGGTCAGCCAACACTACCGATCGCGTCTCGTCAGACCCAGTCCCAAATTCACGTACTTCATCGAAGTTCAACTCTCCATCGTTCAGAAGAATTTGATTGGCCTGACCATCTCTGTTTGCAAGCACTAAATCGACATCACCATCGTTATCGATATCCGCTATAGCCACAGCAATAGTCGAACCATTCAGGTCACCAAATGACCTCTTAGGCCCAAAACGTCCGCCTCCATCGTTAAGATGAAAGCCATTGGTCGTACCTCGGTTCGTGACTAGTACATCGAGGCTACCATCCCCATCCAAGTCATATAGCTGTACCGAACGAGTTGGTTCGATTTCAGGCCCCACCGACCAAACCCTAGTGAAGTGACCTTTGCCGTCATTCAAATAGACCCAGTTCTCCGCCCTGTCATTTCCTACAACCACATCGACGTCACCATCCCCATCTAGGTCGCCCGCAGGTACGGCATACGTAGTCGCCTTCTCTGGTCCCAGTGGATACCCCCATGTGAATTGTCCGGCACCGTTGTTTACGTATACCTCGTTATGCTGAGTCCAATGGCGGCCATTCGCGATCAGTGCATCTAAGTCCCCATCTCCATCCACATCCTCAAAGACAATCGAAGCAGTGAGATCGCTCTGATTACCGAAGATCAAACGATCTGTCGTGAGCAACGTCCTCTGGCCAGAAAGTGACCCAGGCAGCAGAGCAAAGATTACCGCGTGAGCGAGTAGTCGTCCCTTCATCGGACAATGAATGGCTCTAGGTGCACCGGCCCAATCACTCGTGTTCCAGGCGCAAGCCTCCCAACCGTTTCGATGAATGGGAGAATGTTGCGCTCAATATTAGGTTGCTGTGAAAACCCATAGGGAAGACGGAAATTGTCCCAGTGGGTAGGGATAACGATCGGGGGGAAACCAGTCGTCTCCAGAAGACGTCGATCGTAGTCATAAAGACCCAGTCGGGAACCGTTTATTCCAGCAAGTAGAATATCAGGTTCGAGGCCCTCGAACTCCCGCTCGATGAAGTTCATAGAACCCATCGTTAGGACTTCGTGCCTATCGAAGCGAGCCAGGAAGCTAAGTGAGCCTCCTTCGATGAACTGGTCGATCCTTAACGGCGCCTCTAGTTCGGTCGTCTCATCATAGCGCCTCGTGTCGTGATAGTGCTTCTCATTCAACGCTGAGTGAATCGCTGGCACTACACGAACACTAAAATCTTCAAACTGGTAATCCTCACCTCCACCTACTGCGTAAAGTTGATCGCTAGGAATACCGTAGGCTCTCAGAATCATCACTGCGGTTTCCGTTCCAATCACCTTGGCACCTGTCTTCTGAGCTATGTACGGGACATCACCCAGATGGTCGAAATGGCTATGGTGCACCAAAATGAAATCCGCCTCGGTAATCAGTGAGTCGATTAAAGTGGTGTCCGACCATGCCACATCGGTGCGAGCAAAGTCTGGGCGATCGTCATCTGGGTGCCCACCACCACCGTACTTCAGTCGCGAGGGCCATGGGTCGATCAGTACTACCACCTTACCATCAGAGATCTGCCAGCCAGCTGCCCCAAAATAGGTGAACTCAAGCGGAGACAC
>DLTN01000113.1:0-2786 GCA_002500925.1 Gemmatimonadales bacterium UBA7835
ACGATCCGGCCGTTACATGAGGCAGAAGCGTATTCTGTCACCCGGCGAGTCATCCAGTGTAAATCTTCAGGCTCGAGCAAAAAGCCACCCAGTGGATCACCCGCTAAACAATCGAAGCCAGACGATACAAGCACGAAATCAGGATCGAATCGGTCTGCTACAGAAGCCAACGTCTCTGCAAAAACATCTTTGTAGGTCTCTGCACTTATCCCCTCAGAAAGTGGCACATTTAATGTTCGGCCCAGTCCTAAGCCGGCGCCCGTCTCATCCGCAGCACCCGATCCGGGGTAGTGTGAAGACTGATGTAAAGAAACGAAGAAGACACTGTCATCCTCGTAGAACGTGTCCTGAGTGCCGTTTCCGTGGTGAACATCCCAATCCAAGATCAATATGCGCTCAGCTAGGTTCATAGCCTGTAACCATCGCGCTGCAACTGCCACGTTGTTGAACAGACAGAAGCCCATGGCACCGTCCGGTGTAGCGTGATGACCAGGGGGACGGGCGGCTACAAAAGCATTCGAGATCTCTCCTTCCGCAACCGCTCTGGCCGCCTCGATTGTCGAGCCTACACTCCCCAGCGCCGCTTCCCATGATGAAGCCGACACATTTGTATCCGCGGCCACAGACTCGATCCGCCCCGACTCTTTAGCCCTATCACAAACCGCTCTCACAGAATTGATGTGAGCTGAGGTATGTACTAGACCTAGATCCTCCAAAGATGCATCGCCTGACTTCATTTGCTCGACGTGCCCATACAAGGTCAACAGATCCTTACCCACCGTCGAAGCCAGGGCACGCAAGCGACCTTGGTGCTCAGGGTGCCCCCACCCAGTGTCATGTAACGAAGACGCTGGATGGAGATAGAAGCCGGTCATCGAACCCATGTGCTCATCACCTCCGGCTGTTTCATAAATCCTCTGTCACCATGACCCAGGATTTCGGAGTCAGTCCGTGTTCTCGGCGACTTGAGCCGACTCGATTCGTTCCTGCAATGATCGAACCTCTCGCCGGGTGGTGCGGAGAGCGATCAGCGCATCTACCGCCGCCGACGTTGCAGACATGGTCGTGAGATAAGGCACACCGTAGGTGATTGCTGCGCGGCGCATGGCATAGTCATCGTACTGGGACTGCTTACCTAGAGGCGTGTTTATAAGTAATGCGATATCACCCGTCACAATGTGGTCGACAATGTTTGGTCGACCCTCGTTGACCTTGTACACCATTTCAGCAGTTACACCCAGTCGAGTCAGATACCCATGCATCCCACGTGTCGCCATCAGCTCGAAGCCTAAATCACTTAACCGCCTCAGCATGGGCGTCACGGTCTCGCGGTCGCGCTCGTTCACCGTGACGATGACCCGCCCTGACTCTGGGAGCACGTTGCCTGCTGAAACCTGAGCTTTCGCAAAAGCCATACCAAACGAATCGTCGAATCCCATAACCTCACCCGTCGACCTCATTTCAGGTCCCAGTAGTACATCGACATCGAAACGGTTGAATGGGAATGCGGCTTCCTTAACGGCTACTCCTGGAACTGGAGGCTCCTCAGAAACGTTTAGTTCGGCTAGCCTCTCACCAGCCATAATACGTGAAGCAAGACGCGCCAGCGGAACCCCGGTAGCCTTACTTACAAAAGGGATCGTCCGGGAAGCACGAGGATTCACCTCTAGTACGTAAACGATTCCATCGCGGATGGCATACTGAACGTTCATCAGACCTACCACCCCAAGCTCCAGTGCGAACTTTCGGGTCATATCCCGGATTTCTTCCAGTGCGTCACCAGAAAGTAAATACGGGGGTAGTACGCACGCGGAATCACCAGAATGCACACCTGCGTCCTCAATGTGCTGCATAATTCCACCTATCACGACGTCTGTACCGTCACACAGGCAGTCAACATCCGCTTCGAACGCATCCTCCAGGAACGAATCTATGAGAACCGGACGGTCGGGAGACGCCTTCACCGCCTCCTCAAAATACCGCTGCAATGATGGCTCGTCATAGATGATCCTCATTGCTCGACCTCCTAGGACGTAACTCGGACGCACAAGCACTGGAAACCCGATCTTTTTAGCTACCCTGAGGGCTTCTTCTTCTGAGGTCGCAATCCCGTTATCCGGAGTTCGAGCTCCCACGATCCGGCAAACCTCATCGAAACGGTCGCGATCCTCAGCCCGGTCGATCGCATCAACTGATGTACCTAAAACTGGAGCTCCAAATTCCTCTAAGCCCTTCGCTAGCTTAAGTGGCGTCTGTCCACCCAACTGAACGATCACGCCCTTCGGTCGCTCTAGGTACAGGATCTCCAGCACATCCTCTAGTGTCAGCGGCTCGAAGTATAGCTTGTCACTAACATCAAAATCTGTGGATACCGTCTCTGGGTTGGAATTAACCATGATCGTCTCGAAGCCCGCCTCTCTTAGCGCGAGTACGGCCTGCACACAGCAGTAGTCGAACTCAATCCCTTGACCGATTCGGTTCGGGCCACTCCCGAGGATGACGACCTTCTCCCTAGCCGATGGCTCTGATTCGGATTCGGTCTCGTACGACGAATAGAAATAAGGAGTCTGAGCAGGGAACTCACCCGCACAGGTGTCTACCACATTGTACGTAGGGTGGATGTCCCAACTCCATCTCCGTTCGCGCACTGTGGCTTCGTCCTCACCCCGTAAGGCCGCCAGTTGTATATCGCTGAACCCCTCTCTCTTCATCGCATGAGTGATCTCAGGGGTAACCTCCTCCACCTCAGCGTAACTCCGTTCCCATTCGATGATCTGAAGGAACTG
>DLTN01000113.1:3161-3673 GCA_002500925.1 Gemmatimonadales bacterium UBA7835
CGCTTGAGCTGAAACGGCCTATGCGCGGTGGGTCGGCGGAGTGCCGAGAGCAGCGCATTACGGTCTTCTGCTTCTAACCCGTCGTCCTTCAACTCCGACCCAACAACCCAGCCGGTCCGGTCGGTTTCGAGACCTCGAAATCCTTTTTGCCAAGCACTCCGAAACGTCCGCCCAATCGCCATCACTTCCCCAACCGACTTCATCTGCACACCCAGAGTGTCGTCAACCTCAGAGAACTTCTCAAAGGCGAAGCGGGGAATCTTGATGACGGTATAATCAAGCACTGGTTCAAACGATGCCGGTGTCGTCTTGGTGATATCGTTCGGCAACTCGTGGAGATGGTATCCCACTGCCAGCTTGGCGCCGACTCGAGCTATCGGGAATCCGGTCGCCTTCGAGGCCAAGGCGGAGGAGCGCGAGACTCTTGGATTCATCTCGATGACAAGCATCTCGCCAGTCTCGGGACTGACTGCAAACTGCACGTTACAACCACCGGCTTCCACACCAATTTC
>DLTN01000094.1:0-2111 GCA_002500925.1 Gemmatimonadales bacterium UBA7835
CATAGGCTCGAACACACTCTTACCGCAGAGGCGCTGATATCGCCCATGAACGTCGGCTCCCGTGAATGCATAAATATTGCCTACGTGCAACCCCTCGGCCGAAGGGTACGGGAACATCATGAGATTGTAGAACGGGTCTTTCGCGCCCTCTAACTCCTCACGTGTATGCGTGTTAGTGCCGCGCTCCTCCCAGAGCCGCTGCCACTTCTCTTCCACTTCAGACGGGATGTACCCGTCCTTGTCTAGATTCGCCATCACTGCTGAGCGGGGCACCCGTATTTGATCGCTGCTATTGAGGGCGCAACGCCAAAGTACCAGGGCGCTGCGCAGCGAAGGGCAAACCTACACGGCTCAGGAAGCCCACCCAAGGGGGGCAGACGTTTCAACCTCCAAGACACAAGATGGTATTCATAGTGATGACCACATTCTCGGGTTGCACTTTGGCGCAACAATTTATGAAAGCGTCCATGGATCCATCTGCAAAGTGCTAAGGATCGTGTATCTTCTGCGACCATGTCCAAACCGAAGAAAAAGATCTCGGGCGCAAGCCTGCGGCACGCTTTTGAAGAGATCATCTGGCCGCGCAAGAAACTAGTCGGGCTAGGCCTAGGACTAATCCTAGTCAACAGGTTTGCTGGGCTCGTACTCCCCGCTGCCTCGAAATATCTCATCGACGGAGCTATACCCGGTGCATCCGAGGTCGGGACAGACCCGCTAGGACTGAGCAGCGTGCCCGATGCACAAGTAGTTCTTGGAGCCGTCGCAATAGCAATCTTATTCCAAGCTTCGACATCCTACGCGCTCACAATGCTCCTCAGTGTAGAGGCGCAACATCTAATCGCGAATTTACGGGCCCAAGTTCAGAAACATGTGCTTCAGCTCCCCGTGAACGTCTTCGATGACAACAAGTCTGGAGAGCTGGTTTCGAGAATCATGGACGATGTCGTAGGAGTCCGAAATCTTGTTGGAACCGGCCTAGTCCAGCTAGTCGGCGGGACTGTGACGGCCATGGTTGCATTCTTCTTTCTAGTCCGCATTAACACAGTTATGACGGCAATTGCACTCGTTCCCCTTGCCGCCTTCGCCTTCGTATCCACAAAGGCTTTCCAGACCTTAAGACCTGCATTCCGTGAGCGCGGTAAGATCCGAGCAGACGTAACCGGACGCCTGACGGAAGCGCTCGGTGGCATCCGTGTGATCAAGGGCTTTCACGCAATCGACAAAGAAGGGGAAATCTTCATCGACGGCGTTATGCGGATCTTTGAAAACGTGAAGACAACGCTCACGACGCAAAGCTTGATCACAAGCCTTGGGACCTTTTTCATGGGTATGGCCAGCGTGCTCATCCTCGGATACGGAAGCTGGCTAATCGGAGAAGGCCGGCTCTCCCCAGGAGATCTGGTCTCCTTCATCCTCTTCCTCGGCGTCATGATCGCCCCAGTTATCCAGATGGCCAACATCGGCACACAGATGACAGAAGCGTTCGCGGGACTAGACCGCACCGCGGAATTGCTAAGTTGGCCACAGGAGGACGACGACCCTGCCCGAACCGAGACTATGCCCCCCGTCGACGGGCACATAGTCTTCCATGATATCTACTTCCAGTACGAAGCGGACAAACCGGTTTTGCAGGGAGTTTCGTTCGAAGCCACTCCGGGAATGGTAGTGGCGCTAGTCGGAAGTTCGGGCTCAGGAAAGTCGACAATAGCCGGCCTAGCTGCGTCTTTTTTGACCCCAGATGCTGGACGCGTAGTGGTTGATGGCGTTGATCTGCGCACCATTAAGCTGGCAAGCTATCGCAAACAACTCGGCCTAGTCTTCCAAGAGGACTTTCTTTTCGACGGTACAATCAGAGAAAATCTCCGATTTGCCCGACCCTCAGCATCCGATGCCGAGATCGACGACGCAGCAGGAAAAGCTTATGTGACTGAGTTTTCCGATCGCTTTCCTGATAAGCTTGAAACAGTAATCGGGGAGCGGGGCGTCAAGCTTTCAGGCGGACAGCGCCAGCGCGTAACAATAGCCCGTGCGTTACTTGCCAACCCGAGGATTCTGCTTCTCGATGAGGCGACCTCGTCCCTCGACACTGAAAGCGAAGCACTCATCCAGGC
>DLTN01000094.1:2486-4788 GCA_002500925.1 Gemmatimonadales bacterium UBA7835
ACGATTCAGCGAGCCGACCTAATCCTTGTTTTAGAAAACGGTGAAATCGTCGAACGAGGACGGCACGAAGTCTTAATGGGCATGAAGGGCCGATATCATCAGCTCTACACAGTACAGGCACGTATCTAACTAATTGGCCCACTTCACATTGGCGTCACCCAGCCGTTGTCAACTCGCAATTCGTAGATTTGTGGAGCCTGTGCCTCGGTCGAGTGCGAGATCGCCTTCCCAAGCGCAACCAGTCCGCACCACTCCCCCGACATCTAGAGAGGCAGTCCACGTATATAGGGAGCCAGACACCGAATCAACGCAAGACGCGCGAATGAGTTCGAGCCTTAGCCGAATAGTCTCAGCTCCATCCGACTCGGCCTCGAATCGCCAACCGTTATCGATTGGAATTGGGGGCGATTCACTGAAGATCGTAGAGGGAATTTCTGGAGTGGCCAGCGTGATCCGATCGGAAAGTACCCGAACGTGCCAGAACGGATCATGTCCGCTCGCTCTGTAGGCAAAGCCAAGAAGTGATTCCTCACACCCTAGTCCTTCTCCTACAAGCTCAGCCCTAAGCAGGTTCACCAACCGAAGCTGACCTGGGTACCTAGCTCCAGGACCTGACCTTGGAGCTTCCTCATGCTCACTATCAACCTCTACGAACACGGGCTGGTATGGCTCTGAAGTAAGAGCACCATAGGCATCAAGAATAGATTTCACCGGCACGGCCCAAAGCTCTGTATTCTCTGCGCAAGGCTTAAAAGTTCGTGCCTCGGGCCCCATAACGAGGATACCCTTCACGATTCCACCACCGTCCAGGGCGACTTTCTGTCCTCTTTCTCTGGACGACGACACGTCCGAGGCGCTGCTCGTTTCTCCAAAACAACCAGCAAGAGCTGCACCTGTTGTAATCCAACAGAACTTAATTACCTGCAGTGTGCTTCTTGTGATCTTTTCTCTCCGTCCTGTAGGGCCAAGCAACTTTGGAATTACTTGAGATGGTTTCCTCATCGTCCCTTATTTCCCGACAATGAAACCTGCTTTAAAGGTAAGGAGTTCAGTTTCAAAATCAGGAAGACTCGGCGCGGCCATATCGAAATCTACTGAGGTCTCAAGAAACAATGAGCCGATTTCTAGCCCTAAGCCCGCAAAAAAACCAGCTGAACTAGATGCAGCAGACTGACCTTCTACCAACCTCTCGAGATTTCTGTGCCGAACACCAAGCATGCCAAAGGGAGAGACGCCCGGGACCGGAAGCCCCACCTTGCCAAACACCGACCCCGTCCAGTAGCTAGTCTCTGAAAAATAGTGGGTAGCAGACCCGTAAAGCCCCATTGGAATAAGAAGAAAGGGAAACTCAACACCCACTCTGGCACCAACACCAGTGGTGCCCTCGAGCCTCGACATTTCATCAAAAGTGCCAAGGTTGGCTACGTGCCCGCCCAGCCTGATTTGAGCGTCCGCCGAGCCCACGAGCCCGGCCAGAAGGAAAATGGCAGTTAGCAAGTTCAATAAACCACGCATTAGACGTCTCCTAAGCAAGGCGCAGGATGGTGTCGAGAAAGGGGCGACCCGTATCTCAATTTAGCATAGCATATAGGTAAAGAACGCTAATGGAGCGATACACCCAACTGCAACTTCCTGTTCACGCTCTATCGCATAGTATTCAGGAAGAACGTCATCAGTGTTCCTATACTGATCACTAACGAACAACCCCAAAACTGCATGCAACAATCTAGGCAGTGGACACAGGCTGCACCGAGTCCACGCCAGACGCATTCTGACTCAAGCCGGAACCCGGATCCAGTATGGCCAAGAAACAATCTTTCGATATATCGACTTCCGTGGACTTTCAGGAAGTAGACAACGCTGTCAACCAAGCGACCAAGGAGATCCAAACACGCTACGATTTCAAAGGCACGGCCTGTGAACTCGATTTCGATCGAGAAGCTGGCTCAGTCAAGCTGGAGGCAGATGATCAGTTCCGTCTAGACCAACTCGTTAAAGTTTTTCGCGAAAAACTGAGCCGTAGGCAAGTTCCCTTGAAAAATATCGACGAAAGCACAGTGGACATCGGTTCTCTCGGGCGAGCCCGGATCACCATGGGCTTCAAGTCTGGGATCGATCCAGAGACAGCAAAGAAGATCTCCAAGGACATTAAGGCAAACGGTTTCAAAAAGGTCCAGGTTCAAATTCAAGGAGACGAGGTTCGTGTTACTTCTGCATCGCGTGACGAGCTACAATCCGTAATCACCTTCCTGAAGCCACGTGATTACGGGGTTGAGTTGATGTTTGGCAACTACCGCTAACA
>DLTN01000056.1 GCA_002500925.1 Gemmatimonadales bacterium UBA7835
CGCGCAACGAGCTGACCAACCCACGAGAAGCTCAAATCATGCCAGAGCTCGTCATCACCTGACCACTCACCTTCAACGACGACGGAGCCTGTCCGCCCAAGCTGTACTAAGTCAACTGTGAGCATACTGGTAAAAGCTATGAACAACCTTTAGAAAGTCTACCTGTGCCTCATCGGTAGATCGTGTAAGTCGAACCGAAGTCAGAGGTGGAGTCGCTCGTAGCTGGAGAAAAAGAAATTGATCTCTATTCCAGCGTTCGCGTCAGAATCCGATGCATGGATGGCGTTACGACCTTTCGACTCGGCATAGAGCTTTCGGATCGTCCCTTCATCTGCTTCGTCAGGATCAGTTGCACCGATTGTATCCCGAAGCCTCCTCACCGCATCATCAGCTTCGAGCACAGTCGGAATTACAGGGCCCGACGTCATAAACTCCACAAGATCGTCGAAAAAAGGCCTACCTTCATGCACCTCATAGAAGGCTCTCGCTTGCGTCCTGTTAAGTCGGGCCATTCGCATGGCGCACACTTTAAAGCCTTCTGCCTCCAGATGAGAAATGATCTTACCAGAATAACCGGCAGCAACAGCATCTGGTTTGATGATCGCGAGTGTGAGACTCATCAGTTGTCTTCTCGTTCTTGGGAATTATCACGCTCACCGCTCAAGGGCCCGAGCCCCATCCTGTTCATTTAAGCGCGTCCTGGATCAGACTCACGATATCTGCAGGGCGTTCTGCCACTGCTATTCCGTTGTCCTGAAACGCTTTCATCTTTTCCTCGGCCGTACCTGCAGACCCACTTATGATCGCACCTGCGTGTCCCATTTGCCTTCCCGGCGGTGCAGTCTGACCGGCTATAAAGCCAACCACTGGCTTTGACATCCGTTCCTTAACAAAAACAGCGGCCTCTTGCTCATCTGTCCCACCTATCTCCCCAATCATAACCACAGCTTCCGTACCCGGATCGAGTTCGAAGGCCTCTAGGCAGTCAATAAAATTGGTCCCTATCAGAGGGTCTCCCCCAATACCTACACAAGTCGTCTGACCCAATCCGACACTCGTGAGCTGAAACACCGCCTCGTAGGTGAGCGTGCCGGAACGGGACACTACCCCTATGGGTCCTTCTGCAACTATCTGCGCCGGTAGAATTCCAACCTTGGCCTTTCCAGGTGAGATAAGGCCCGGGCAGTTCGGGCCGAGAATCCGGACACCCTTATCTCGGGCGAACGCGTGTGCCCTAGCCATATCGAGAACCGGAACCCCTTCGGTGATCGCTACGACAAGAGAGACTCCTGAATCAGTAGCCTCCAGTATCGCATCAGCAGCAAAAGCCGGGGGCACATAAACGACGGATGTGTTTGCACCCGTCTTACTCACGGCTTCATCCATCGCGTTAAAGATCGGGACCTTCTCGCCGCCGGGACCTGCGAAATCCTGACCGCCCTTACCCGGTGTGACACCCGCCACCACTCGAGTGCCGTACTCCATCATCTGGCTAGTATGGAAAGATCCATCGCGGCCAGTGATACCCTGCACAACGAGCCTAGTGTCGTCGTCAATAAAAATAGACATATCGATTTACCCCTTCGCGAGATCTACAGCCTTCTCTACTACGTCGTCCATCGACGTGTAGGCTGAGAAGCCTGCTTCTTGGAGGATCTTGAGGCCGAGTTCCTCGTTGGTACCCGTAAGACGAATTACAATCGGCTGCTGCATATCGATGCGCTTTGTGGCCTCCACGATCCCATTCGCCACATCATCGCATCGGGTTATGCCTCCAAAAATGTTAAAGAGTATTACCCTCACATTCGGATCGGACGTGATTATTTCGAGCGCCGAGACAACCTTATCTGGATTCGAGGACCCTCCGATGTCGAGGAAATTCGCTGGCTCTCCTCCGTAGTATTTTACGAGATCCATGGTCGCCATCGCTAAGCCGGCTCCGTTCACACAGCAGCCGACGTTGCCGTCCAGTTTTACATACGACAGTCCCGCTTCCCTCGCTTTCCTCTCCGACGCTGGCTCAGCCGATAAGTCGCGCATGTCGGCCACATCCGGTCTTCGAAACAGTTCGTTCCCGTCTATACTCATCTTCGCATCGATGGCCTTGATGTGACCGTCGGGTGTCGTGATCAAGGGATTGATCTCTGTCATTGAGGCACCGGACTCAACAAAGCTCTCATAAAGCTGGCTGATTGCGCTGCTGGCCTGCCTGATAAGAGACGGGTCCTCATAAAGGAAATTAGCTAGCCACAGGGCTTGGTGAGGTAGTAGTCCGTAGCGGGGGTCTACAGAAAGCTTCCTGATGCGATCGGGGGTGGACGCCGCGACCTCCTCAATGTCCATACCACCATCAGGAGAAACCATGAAAGTGGCCGCCTGACTTTCTCGATCAATTAGAACGCCAACGTATGCTTCTGTCTCAATTTCCTCAGCTGGTGTAACCAAGACCTTTTCAACCGTGAGGCCCTTGATATCCATCCCGAGAATGTTTGAAGCGTGCAGCCGAGCCTCCGAGGCGTCCTTACAAAACTTTACGCCACCCGCTTTTCCCCGACCGCCTGAGTGGACCTGTGCTTTTACCATGACGGCACAACCGTATGACAGAGCAATTTCCTCAGCTTCATCAGCCGTAGTAGCTATCTTCCCTGGCGGCACAGGAATACCTGACAGGGCGAAGCGTTCTTTGGCTTGATATTCGTGAATATCCATGCGCTTTTATGCAAAGAGTTGGGATCTCACCAGCTCACCAGTCAAAACGTGTGGCCGGTACAGCACGAAAAACTACCAGCGGCCCCATAGAGGATCAACGACGCCTAGCGCTCTTCGGATTCTAGTCTCTCTAGAAGAACCCGAAGCTCAGCCAAGGCGATGCCAAAACCCGCCCAATCTCCTGCTCGAGCACGCTCTTCTGCCTGGACCAACACCGCCAAGGCGGCCGTCGGCCAAGGTTGTACACCTGCCGGCGGCTGAACGTCCTTCGCGATGCTACCTTCGGGATCTGGGCCGAGCATCGCTCCCGCCATCACTGCAATCGCTTCGACAAGAGATTCGGCCATCACCACTCGAATCCCGTCACTCACAACAAAACGTGTCAGATCAGGGATCGCGTCTTCCTCCGCTGCCAAGAATACCGGCTCCATGTAGAGGAGGCGATTCCCTACCGGGACAAGATGCAGGTGACCAGTCCACACTCGACTTCCGCCCGTTCTCCATAGCGAGAACTGTTGCGAAATAACCGGGTCCTTTTCAAGCCGAGCCTCTATCAACCGCGGACCAAGAACCTCGTCATCTACTGGGACATCCATGAGAATCATTTCAGGAGTCCCTTTCGTATCTGTCCGAGCCACAAGCATAGCTGTGAGATTCTCCCGTCCAGCGGGAACAAAAACGTTCGTCAACTGGAACTGTGCCACTTCCTCGTCGGGCAAGGTATAGATCCCGTACTCTGGAACGTAGGGGACCGGATTCGGGCTATTGGAGAGCTCCTGGGCCTGTACCCACACATCTTGTTGACCGTGAAATTCCTCAGCTGTTTCTTGGTGATACTGCAGTAACACATCGCTCTGCAGATCCAAAAGCGAACGGGGATAACGGAGATGCTCCCTCAAGTCTTGGGGCATTTCTTCTATACCAAGGAAGATCTCCGGATAGGCTTGTGCGAATGCATCCGCCATCGGATCCTCGACCGGCACCCGATAAAACAATATTTCACCGGTAACAGCATCGACGGTCACCTTCACGCTATTTCGCACATACCGCATGAACTGTCTACTTGAGCCAAGGTCATACACTGCGGAAAGAGGAAACGCCAAGCTGCTGGTAAACCCCTCTAGGATCCAGAACACACGGCCGTTTGCCACTACTGGGTATGGGGCCTCTGGGAAACGAAGAAATGGAGCCACGGCGCGGACACGATCGCTTACACGTCGCTTATGCACGAGGCGACTCTCCTCCGTGAGCTCGGACGAGAACAAAAGGTTTGCCGAACGAAAGTGCCATGCTAGCACCAGCGTTCGAAATGTCGATGATACCTGGATTCCCTCTGGAAAATCGGTCCCCGCAACTCCAACCGACCCATTCGGGGACTGGAACTGATCGACATCCGGGGTCACTATGACATATTCGCGCGAACGATCCGCACGTGTCCCGAAGAACACATCAGGCCTCTCGAGTTCAAGGGGCACGGCACCCACAGAGCTGTTGAGCGTCTCCGGTGGAAGACCACGCATGAGCATCTCAGGTCGACCTTCCGCGGTCCGACTATTCGCGGCACTCGCTACAGCACCGACCCCGGCCACGTAACGCTCTCGCAGGTGGAGGTTTTGCCAGTTTTGATCTGGGATACCTGTTGGGTCGACCTGTCGCACAGCGATAGTCACAGGAACCAATCCATCGTCAGTATCGTATCTGTCGACAGATATCCGATCGAAATCGTAGTACTGGAAGCGAGCCTCAACTTCCCGGTACGTGGTCAAAAGAGGTGCCGCAGCCCCAGACCCCCATATAGGGAGGCCTGAAAACTGTTCTGCCGCCTCTCCCCAGTCTATTGGCGCTGACGCGTCAAAATCGAATGGGCGCCTCTCTAGTGACTTTTCGTCTATCCCGTAGGCTAGGCGCGTGAACTCTAGGTTTTGGCGAATAAATGGGGTCTCTCTCTCAAGCTCATTGGGCTCAACTCGAAAGCTCTGAACCAGCGATGGGTAGAGGTTAGTGATGAGAGCCCCACCGAGGATCACCGCTCCGAACGCCCCGCCGACCACAGCCGGACGGTTATGCCAAGAACCCCAGAGAATTGCCGCTGCCGCTCCAATTGCGACGATGCTCATTGTCTGCAATGCCGGAAGTCTCGCTTCAGCATCGGCGAATCCGAAGATCCCCTGGACAGCTGAATTACCGTTTATCAAAAGCCCGAAACCACTCAGGTACCAGCGAGTAGCGAGGAGCAGCAAGACAGCTGACAGAATCACACCCAGATGCCTCCGCGCGGCCTCCGATAGTCGAAAGCGACCAGATTGCAGAGTCACCCCACCGGCCGCCGCATAAACCGCAGCTGTCAGTGCAAGGACTAGGAAGGTGACAACCAGCGTGTAAACCACCGCAGCGTCCAGCACCGGTAACCAGAAGACGTAAAAAGCTAAGTCCTTCGAAAAAATTGGATCTACTCGACCCCATTCCGCCGCAGAAACTGCATGTAGAACGTCTCTACCAAGCCCACCGGGGAGAGAGGCACCAAACCACAGTCCAAAGAGTCCCGCTATCATAAGCGCCCCCCACGTGACGTAGTGCTTCGGGAGTTGCTCAGAGATCTCGAGGTTTCCAAAACGGCGACGAATTTGAAAACCACCGAGGGAGGCCGAAGCCCCCTTAAGGTTGCAGTAAGCAAGGAGGGCGACCGCTACTCCTCCGAGGATCCGGATTCCGGTTTCCCAAAAAAACCTTCGCCAGTAGACCCCTAGGTAACCCGCCTGCTGCTGCCAAAGCACTTCGACATAAAGCGACGTCAGTGCTCGACCCATGATCGCTATCAAACTGACGATCATTATCCCTGTGAGCACCACCCGTCCCCCACGCAGTGCCACCGCGAGGTCCTGTCTCGGTGACCTCATAGCTTGGAGACCAGTTCAATCATCGAATTATCCTTCGGGCTCTTGTCTTTGGTTGTCGTGAGTTCCACTGCTGTCCTTAGTCAGGGGAGGATTATTCCTTGGCCTTCCAGCCAGTCGGCCACGATTGTCCTTATCTCCTCGAGTCTCTCTTTCGTCCGCGCTTCAAAACGGGCAACAATGACTGGCTGAGTATTAGACGTGCGGAGTAGTGCCCAACCGTCTCCGAACAGAACTCGGACTCCGTCTACGTCAATAACATCATAGTGGGATCGGAAGTATTCTACCGCTGCCTCTACGACCTCCCACTTCTGATCTTCCGTAACGTCAATTCGGATCTCTGCAGTAGAAACGTATGCAGGAAAGTCGCCCACTCGTTCTCCCAGTGACCGCTCGGAGCAACTCAAAATCCAGATTAGACGACAGGCATCGTAAAGGGCGTCATCAAAACCATAATATTCGTCGGCGACCATGATGTGGCCGGATAGTTCTCCGGCCAGCAGCGCGCCGGCTTCCTTCATTTTCACCTTCTGCAGGGAATGCCCTGTTTTCCACATGATCGGCTCGCCACCACTTGCCTCGAACACTTCTGGGAGAGCCTGACTGCATTTGACATCGAAAACCAATCTCTGGCCGGGCCCCTTCCTGTCCAGAAGATCAAGTCCAAAGAGGAGCAAAAGCAGATCACCTCTGACAATCTGGCCATCTTCGTCTACAGCCCCAAGTCGATCCGCGTCACCATCAAAGGCTACACCTAAGTCGTGCGAGCCTGCACATACCGTCGCTATCAAATCCTCAAGGTTCGCATCAACTGTCGGATCGGGATGGTGGTTTGGGAAGGTCCCATCGGAGTCACAGAACAGCGGCGTGACCTCAACACCCAACGCCTTAAAAAGTTTTTCTGCGACTAGGGCACCACTCCCATTGCCGCAATCCACCGCGACCTTCATCGGACGCTCGAGTGTGAACCGGCCAGCGATATCTTCTATATACTCGTCGAGGACCTCTTTCCGTTCGACATTGCCCTCACCCGTGTCCACGGTTTTATGCATGATCCGGCCGTAAAGCTCTTGGATCGCATCGCCGTACAACGCCGCGCGGCCGCATGTCAGCTTTATGCCATTCCACTCGGGTGGGTTATGCGATCCTGTGATCTGCACGGCGGCATCAGTACCGTAGGCGCACTCTGCCCAATATAGGACAGGAGTCGGAACCGTACCTATATCGAGAACATCGGCGCCTGCTGCTGTGATACCGCTGATCAGGCCAGCTGCAAGTTCTGGTGAAGACACCCTATTGTCGCAGCCAACGGCGATACGTGGATTCTCCGAGTTCGTGGCAGCGCGCACATGAGAGGCAAAGGCGCGGCCGACGGCTTCTGTAACACCGGGATCTAGATCAAGTCCAACTATGCCTCGGATATCGTACTGTCTGAAGATATGGGATTCCATGGTATTCCTCCGGCGTTAACACCGACGGGTAGAGCGTCGTCCAGTGAATTCAGAAAGCAACGTTTTCCCGCAATGCGTCAAACAATGAGGCCTGTTACTACTGACCCAGTCCAGGCATAGCACCGCTGAAAGCTCCGAGTCCTTCAACACTCTCGCGGGCGAAATCAATCGCAGTACCCGGGAATAATCCCAAATAGAGCACTATCGCCACTGAAGTCACCAGCGCGATCCTCATTGGGACAGGGACTACCACTCGGTCGTGTTGACCGTCGGCATCCTGAGGCTTCATCCACATGAACCAAGCAACTCGCAGATAGTACCAGTAGGATGCGATCGTCGTGAGCACCAACACGACCATCAAGTACCAAAGCTGGGCATCGGCTGCGGCTTGCAGCAGGAAGATTTTTGCCATGAAGCCGCCGGTGCCCGGAAAGCCTGCTAGCGAGAGCAGGAATACGGTCAAAAACAGCCCGATCATCGGTTGCGCCCAACCGAAACCGGCATAGTCCTCTATCTGCATCCGGTCCTCGGCATGGTGCGCGACGGCAATAACAATGGCAAAAGCACCAATGTTCATTACTGCGTATATCAGCAGATAAAACAGGAGGCCTGCTGCAGAAGCCTGGTTTGACGCCGTGATCGCGACGAGGAGGTACCCAGCATGTGCGACACTCGAATAGGCGAGCATCCGCTTTACGTTGGATTGCACTAGTGCCATCAGGTTAGCCGCGATCATCGTTAGCGCAGCCAACCACCACATGATTGGGTACCATGTATCGTAAGCACCATCCAACCCAACCATGAAGACACGCAAAAACGCAACGAAGGCAGCAGCCTTCACGGCCGCAGACATAAAAGCTGTCACGGGAGCAGGCGCTCCTTCGTATACATCCGGGGTCCACATGTGGAATGGAACCGCTGAAACTTTGAAACCGAAGCCGATGGTCAAGAACGCGATTCCGATGGTCAGCAGCGTCGACGATGCATCGCCAGACGAGACCACATTTCCGATGTCGTATACGTTCGTGCTCCCCGTGGCACCATAAACGAGAGCGATCCCATATAGGAAGAACCCGGTGGCAAAAGCACCCAAAAGAAAATACTTCAGGCCAGCCTCTGCCGACTTCTTATCTCGGCGATTGAAAGCAGTAAGGGCATATACTGAGATCGACATGACCTCGAGCCCCAGGAAGATCACGATCAGATCCCTAGCGCCTGTCATAAACATCATTCCGGCGGTCGAAAGCAGGATAAGTCCGTAGAACTCGCCCGCTTGCAGACGTTGTCTGTATACGTACGCCAAAGAGATCATGATCGCGAGAGCGGCAGCCAACAGGAGCACCCAGTTGGAGAACAAGCGAAACCCGTCAACGGCGATCATCGAGTCGCGGCCGATTTCTTCAACGCCATACAGCCAACCGTTGGCCATGGCGGAAACAAGTATTCCGCCGAGAGCCAGCCAGCCCAACTCAGCCCCTCCGGCGAAGCTGGGGTCTCCGCTCGGAGACA
>DLTN01000062.1:0-254 GCA_002500925.1 Gemmatimonadales bacterium UBA7835
TATCGAGGGGGCGCAATATAAGGGTCAGACAGGGGGACACGAAACCTGGCAGGCGGCCTTATTAAGGAGGCTGCGTCGCGCCTGAGCCGGAAAAAACGGCCAGCAGGCAGGACAAAGGCCGCTAAAAACAAGAGGTCAAGCCCGTTAAGCCACTCTGAGACACCCTGTTTCACGTGAAACCATAACCCCGACGGCCATCAGCCAAGGTGGGTGCGGAAGTGTGTTTCACGTGAAACAGGCAGGCTGCCTCCCTC
>DLTN01000062.1:567-1070 GCA_002500925.1 Gemmatimonadales bacterium UBA7835
GCTCTGGACCCGTCTTAAGGGCCAGACCGAAGCCTTCTCACCTCGAGCACGAGATTCTGAAGGTCGGCGGGCGAGACGCCCGGAATCCGGCCGGCTTGTGCCAACGAGCTAGGCTTGGTCTCGCTAAGCTTCTCTCTCGCTTCCCACGAGACCGTAACAAAGTCCATATAGGGGAGGTCATTGCTTAATAGGAAATCAGCCTGATCCCGTAATCGCTTCGCTCTTTCGCGTTCTCTTTTTACATAGCCGGCGTATTTTAGCTCTACCTCAACCGCAGCCAAAACTTCATCTGCAAGATCGCCCCTGGGGGGCTCCTCCGCCAAAGACAACAGGGAACGCGCGCTCACTCCTGGCCTCTTCAACAGCTCTAGCGCGCGAACCTTCTGCTGGATCGGGCTCGACCCGGCTTCATCCAGAATCCCTGATGCTTCTTCTGGGGTGACCGACGTGGCCCCAAACCAGGCCATAACTCGATCTTCTTCTTTAAGCCGCGAGCCCAGCGC
>DLTN01000062.1:1442-10304 GCA_002500925.1 Gemmatimonadales bacterium UBA7835
CGCGCCGCATTGTCCTGCCGGAGCAGGAGCCTAAACTCAGCGCGAGAAGTAAATAGCCTGTAGGGCTCATCGACTCCCCGGGTAACGAGATCATCAACCAAGACCCCGATGTAAGCCTCATCTCGCTCTAGTACAAAAGGCTTCTCCCCCCTCACGCTCAGTGCGGCATTGATCCCGGCAATAACGCCCTGGCCTGCTGCCTCTTCATAACCTGTTGTGCCGTTTATCTGACCGGCAAGAAACAGCCCCGGGTGAGCCTTCAGCTCTAGCGTGTGGCTCAGCTGGTGGGGCGGAAAGTAGTCGTACTCGATCGCGTATCCCACCTTGGTCATGTTCGCATCTTCAAGACCGGGAATCGTGCGCAAAAACTCAAGCTGAACCTCAGCAGGAAGAGAGGTAGAGAGCCCGTTTACATATAGCTCAGTAGTATTCAGGCCCTCCGGCTCCAGAAACACTTGGTGCCTCGGTGCATCCGGAAAGCGAACCACCTTGTCCTCTATTGAGGGGCAGTAGCGCGGGCCACGGCCTGCTATCTCCCCTCCGTAAAGCGCGCTTCTCTCAAGGTTTCGGAGAACAACATCTTTCAACCCGCTACCGGAATACGTGATCCAACACGGAACCTGAGCAGGCACTAGTTCCCGCGCATAAGCTGCGAATCGGTACGGTATATCATCTCCGTCTTGCCGCTCGGTCTTCGTAAAGTCCACGGACCGCCCGTCGACACGCGGTGGCGTGCCCGTCTTAAAGCGCCTCACCTCAAGCCCGAGCCCCTCTAGACCCTTCGCCAGCTCAACCGAGGGGGCCTCACCCGCTCTTCCGGCCTCGACGCCAGCCGCCCCTCCCACATGGATACGCCCTCGCAAGAAGGTCCCTGTAGTAATAACAAGGCAGGAGCCCGTGAGCTCCAAGCCTCCCTTGGTCCGGACCCCAACAACACGTCCCGTGTCAACCAGCAAATCTGCGACCATGTCTTGGAAGAGATCTAGCATTGGCAGGCTATCAAGCACCCTACGCACGGCCACTGGGTACATTGACCGATCACACTGGGCTCGAGGGCCCCAGACAGCTGGCCCCTTAGAGCGATTCAGCATGCGAAACTGAATGCGCGAGGCGTCAGTCGCCTGACCCATGACCCCTCCAAGGGCATCGACCTCGCGCGCAACGACCCCCTTCGCGACCCCGCCAATCGCGGGGTTGCAACTCATCTGCCCAATCCTGGACAGATCAGGGGAAACCAGGAGTGTCCGAGCACCAGCTCTAGCGGACGCTGCGGCGGCTTCTACACCGGCGTGCCCTCCCCCTACGACAATGACTTCATAGGAATTGCGCATGCACGGAAAAAAGATAGGGGGAAACTGACATTGCTACCGGGAGATCGAATGCATGCGAAATCTCGGCAAAGTGGCTTGAGATGGCGACCCACAAACCTTCTTCAGTCGCCTGTGCTAACCGTTGCATCACTTCCCGATGCAGAACTCCCGGAACACTACGTCGAGCACATCATCTGCTGACACCGCGCCTAGCAGCTCTTCTAAAGCAGTCTCTGCAGCCCGCAGGTGCGTAGAGGCCACTTCTGCCGGTAGCCCTTGGCCAAGGGCCTCTATGAACGCTTCAACCTCCAATTTCGCAGCCCTTAAGGCTCGTGCTTGTCGACCGCGCGTGAGCACAGGCACACCTTGCTCCGCCGTTACAATGCTTGAATAAACAAGCTCCGGGAGCACCTGACGGATCTTCTCTAGGCCGACTCCGCTCTCCACAGACACCCTAACTCGCGCAGCTGTCCCATCAGGACCCCAATGTTTCTGTTTTTTTTCAATGTCCGCCTTGGTATTCACCAGCACGACTGGCGCCCCCTCATGCGCCTCGAGGAACGCTCGGTCTTCGTCCGTCGGGCCTTCATCCGCGGAGACACAGTAGAGGACTGCATCTGCTCGACCCAGATAGCCTCGAGCGATTTCGATACCCTTCTGCTCTATATTTCCCGCTGGCTCCCGTAGCCCCGCCGTATCAACAAGCCGAAACGGAAACCCTCCAATCTGAACCACGGCCTCAATGGCATCCCGGGTTGTACCGGGCTCTTCGCTGACGATCGCTCGCTCTTCTCCCAACAATGCGTTGTATAGAGACGATTTACCCGCGTTAGGGCGCCCTGCAAAAACTGTGAGCGCTCCCTCCCTAAGTAGCTCGCCCTCCGGAGCAGTTGCCAACATGAGTTCGAGGTCGGTAACCATCCGAGCCGCTTGATCTACGACAGCCGTGATCGGAACGGGGGGCTCGTCCTCCTCCGGGAAATCAACATGATGAGCCAACAACCCCTCGAGTCGAAGCAGCCGCTCACGCAGATCGGACACCCTCCTCGAAAGGCCGCGCTCCATCTGGACCAACGCAGCTCGGTGGAAAGCCCTGCTTCGCGCGTTTATTACATCTGCCACAGCCTCTGCTTGTATCAAATCCAGCTTCCCGTGCAAGTAGGCTCTTCGGGTAAACTCACCCCGATCGGCTATCCTGGCCCCGCTCCGTTGACATGCCTCTACAACCAGCTCTGGGACCAACCATCCCCCGTGGCACGAGAGCTCCACCATATCCTCTCCAGTGTAACTCGCTGGAGCCTGAAAGCGGGTAACGACAACCTCATCTATCACTTCGCCCGTGTCAGGATCAGCTAGGCGCCGCAACGAAGGCTCTCGAACACCAGGCATGGTGGCCTCTTTCACCAAAAGAGCTTTAAGCACATCCACTGCACCCGGGCCGCTTAGCCTGACTACCGCTAAAGCCCCCACCCCGGGTGGTGTCGACAGCGACACTATCGTGTCGACGTCCATGGTCACCTCAGCACAAAGCCCAGGTGCGCAGCTTAGTCGCCATCGCTTAGCGTAAGCGCTGGCCCTTGGCGCATCCGTTTACGTTCGCGAGCAATCCAAATTTGCTGCGGGAGAGTCGCGATGTTTGCTGTGGCGTAGTAAAGGTTCAAACCGCTTGCCAAATTCATGAAAATGAAAAGCATCATTGGCGGCATGATGTACATCATCATCTTCATCTGCGGGTTGTCGGTATCGAGTGACCGAAGACTAATCCACTGCATCAGAAACATTGAGACCGCAAGCAAGACGGGAAGGACATAGAACGGATCCTTCGCAGAAAGATCTGGGAGCCAGAGAAACGGGACCCCGCGTAATTCGATTGTGTTTTGAAAGACGAAGAATAGAGCGATCAGCACAGGCCAAGGCAGCAACATTGGGAGGCAGCCGGCCAGTGGGTTGAATCCGTGCTCCTTGTACAGCTTCATCATTTCTTTCTGAAGCTTCTCCGGATTGTCCTTGTGTTTGTCCTGGATCTGCTTCACCAAAGGCTGGACCGCCATGTTCCTCAGCTGCGCCTTCATTGCTTTGTGGTTAAGCGGGAAAAGCACCACTCGCATCATGACACCGAAGACAATCAAGACCCAGCCATACCCCATGCTAAACTGGGTGTGCAAGTAGGTTAGAACTGTCATGATAATGGACACGAACGGGCGTATTATCGGCCTGAAGAAGCGCCATCCATATGGGTTAACCTCTTCCATTCCGTCACCGAGCGACGAAAGCAGCGCGTACTGCTGCGGTCCGATAAACAGGCGGTAGGCGTACTCCTCCCCACCTGACACCGTTCGAGCCACCCCAACGCGGACCCTCTCCGGCAGGTCGGCCGGGCGCACAAGCAAGCCTCCCAAGTATCCGGTGTCATCCACGTCTTCGTCCCTCGCACCCGACAGCATTGCCGTAACAAAAAACTTGCTCCGAAAGGCAGCCCAGACGAGCGGCCCTTCTATAATCTCGGGATCGGCCTTGTCTAGCATCGTAGACCGGATGCCATCTTGGAGGTGGTTATATACGTAGGCCATCGAGCGCTGCTCGAGCGCCGAGTCAGCTTCGGCGTACGCCAAACCCTCGCCAAGGTCCGTGACCAGAAGCGCCCTAGTCACTCCATCCATAGAACCACGAATACCGATGGTGTAATCGTCGGGATCGAATGTGTAGCTGACCCGGTAGGTGAAGTTTCCGCTTGGGTGATCGTATACAAAAGCTAGAGGCTTCGGCCCGCTCTCCGCGGTCAAGTTAAGACCGCCGGCAGGCTCTACACGGAACACGACATCCGTCAGATCGAGCGTGTCTTGCTCCACAACCACCTTGCTACCCAAGTAGCCAGACGCTCCATCCGGGACTACCTGAACCGGCCCGCTTCTGTTGATGGCCTGGAAGTCCAGAAGCTCTGCTGAGATCAGTTGTGCACCGCGGCTCGTAAAGACGTAGCGGTATAACGGGCCCTCTACGACGACATTCAGAACCGGCAGGCTCTCGTCCTCAGCCCCTAAGGGCTCCCCTTCTGCTCCTTCGTCACCTCCCGGAACCACAGAAGGCTGACCGTCGCTCACTTGTGGCGAGCGCGGCAAGCTCCCCGAATCAGGGCCCGTAAGGGCCTCACCGGTCTCGACGGGACTCGTAACAGCCACATCCTCCATGGGGGGCGGCGGGAAGAGCCGGTTCGTGCCTATCAAGACAGCCAGCATGAGGCCTATAGCTAGAACAAAGCGCATCTCTGTCTTCATCGACATACCGCTCGTTTAGCTCGTGGCGCTAACATTTACGTTCTGTCTTCTGTTTCTGGGCATTGAGCCAGGCGGAGCCGGTCCTTCGACCCGATCCTGGCCGGCGGGACCGGGTCGGCTCCGAAGCCACCCCAAGGGTGACAGCGGGTGATTCGCAAAAGGGCAAGCCAGCTCCCCCGTAGCGCACCATGCTCAACTAAGGCTTCTATCGCATAGCCAGAACAACTAGGGGAAAAACGGCACGCGGCAGGTGTCCACGGCGAAATTGCCAACCGATAAAGACGAACCATCGCTATCAAACCCTGTCTGAGCACCATGCCTCCACCGCTGTCCTGATCTCCGACTCAAGAACCGTATACTCCGCACCATATGCTGATCGCTTCGCGCGCACGAGTAAATCCGCTGGGGCACCTCCCTCGCCAAGTGCCGGCAGTGCCAGACGGCGCCCTATTTCTCGTAGCCGCCGCTTCACGAGGTTACGCTCCACGACGCTGCGTCCGTACTTGGGAACAATGAGTCCCAGCCGAGACTGTAAGCCAGGGGCGGGACCGAAGAAAATCTCCACGTGCTCCTTCTTCTCTCTTTTCCCCTGCTTAAGCAACTCACGAATTTCAGACCCTCGATGGATCCGCGTTTCTCGCGGTAACTTCTCGGCCCTACCCGGGAGCGCTTTCGTAGAGCCTACTTGCTGCCAATCTTGACGACCAGCTGGGTACGCCCACGCTTCCGGCGCCGATTTAACGCCTTCCGGCCACCGGCGGTCTTCATGCGGGCGCGAAACCCGTGCTTGTTCACCCGCTTCCGGTTTCGCGGTTTGTATGTCGGCTTCATTCCTGCCAGCCCGATTCTTGGTTGTAATGCGTTTATAGACGAGCTTACCAAGATAGTCGGGAGGCCCCAAAACGGTCAACGCCGATTGCCTTTTAAATCGCTCTAACCCCTTTGATTCGGGGCCTTTTCGGGCATTTTGACATTTATGGGAAGGCTCGGTAGGTTCGACCCCCCTCGCTATTAAGCAGTCTGTATAGCGGCCCCTCTGACAGACCTGATAAACAGCCCGACATGCCCTTCAGCCGATCCCGATTCGAAGCCGCCCCTCTTTCGAGCGGCAGGGATAAGATCGGCGCAAGGAAGGCCTCATGGAGCTGACCACACAAGACGTCTGGGCGGCAATTCTTCAAGAGGTCCGCGCTATCGTACCGGAGCACGCCTTCCAAACTTGGATTGCTGGAGCTAGGTGCGTCGCTGTTTCGGCAGACGAGCTTGTGGTCGAGACGCAGAGCCCCTTCCATGCGGAGTGGCTGGAAGACAAGTATGGAGACCTGATCCAGGAAGCGGGAGCAAGCGTCCTGGGTTACAAAGTCCGCCTGTCGGTTAGTAGTGGTCCTTCCGAAGAAGAAGGCCTCCTGCCTGCGGTCCTCCTCGAGCCATCGGCGGGCATGTTCGCCGGACCAGAAGCGGGGACGACCCTGCAAAGCGGCTCAGTGAGCAGGGGCCCGGCACCAAGCCCGGCGAGTCCGCCATCTCCACCACTCGCAGATCCCGGCCTATTTAGTCGATACACCTTCGACCGGTTCGTAGTGGGTGGCAACAATCAGTTGGCGGATGCTGCTGGCCGCGCCGTTGCGGACAACCCGGGCCAGCTCTACAACCCGCTATTCCTCTACGGTGGAGTAGGCCTGGGCAAGACACACCTGATGCACGCCATCGGACATGCATCCCTAAGGATCGACCCACGCCGGCGCGTTGCATATGTATCCTCCGAGCAGTTCACCAACGAACTAATCCAAGCAATACGCAAGGGCGCCACAGATCGTTTTCGCGCGCGGTATCGGCAAATCGACTTACTGCTAGTCGACGACATCCATTTCCTTAAGGGGAAGGAGAGTACCCAAGAAGAGTTTTTCCATACCTTCAACGCTCTCTACGACGCTCAAGGCCAGATAGTGGTCACGAGCGACAGGCCTCCGCGAGAGATGGAGGGGTTGGAGCAGCGCCTTGTCTCCCGGTTTGAGTGGGGTCTCGTGGTAGATCTGCGCCCGCCTGATTACGAGACTCGCATGGCGATCCTGCGCACCAAAGCCGAGGACGAAGGGTTAGATCTCGCCGGAGACGTCGTAGACTACATTGCCCATGCCTGTTCCTCTTCTGTTAGAGAGCTAGAGGGTGCGGTCCTTAAGCTTCTCGCTGTTTCCTCGGTATGGAACGAAGAGATAACTCTTTCCTTTGCTAAACGTGTTCTGGCGCTCAGAAGGCTAGAGAAAAGACAAAGAGGGCCCGTTGCGTCTCCAGACCGAATTACCCAACTCGTTGCCAATCAGTGGCGCGTGCGCCCCGAAGCCCTCTCTTCGAAGTCACGGTCTAAAACCATAGCCGAGGCCCGTCACGTAGCGATGTACGTGGTACGTGAGCTTCTTGGGACCCCTCTTCAAGGTATTGGGCTGCTCTATGGAGGAAGGGACCACTCCACCGTTTTGTATTCGATTCGTAAAGTGGCATCTAGGATGGATGGCGACGAAGCCTTCCGGCATCGGGTAGAAGAGGTGATGGCGGAGCTAAAAAGTGACCACGATCGTGTTTTCCACGGCTAGTGTGGACAAATGTGGAAAACCCCGCGCTTTTCCACGCACAGGAACACAAAGACTTCTGCTGCTTGAGAATTTTAAACGCCTTTCCACTGCCGCTTTATCAGAACGAAACAGGTCTTTTTTATTGACCGGACATAAGAAAACAGAGTCTCATGAGTATAAGATTCAACAAATCCACAACGCCTACTACGACTATATTTTTTATAAGTAATAAGAGATAGTATCTAGGCTATGTGAAAAATCTTGTTGACCTTAAGGTCACACGGCTAAAGACCATCAGGAGTATCATCCCGATGAATTTCACCATAACTCGGCAAAATCTTCACAAAGGCCTTGCTGCGGTCTCAGCAAGCATTCCATCAAAGACGACTCTTCCGGTGCTATCGAACATCCTCTTTGAGGCTTCTGAGGATGGCGTATGGATGAGTGGCACGGACCTAGATGTCGCTGTGCGAGTTAAGGTTCTCGCCGACGTAAAAACATCCGGCAGCCTTACGGCACCCGGGAAAAAACTCCAAGAGATCACTCGAGAGTTACCAGATCAGCCGGTGGAAATTACGACCCGAGGAGATCAGATCGAACTGGTATGCGGAGCTAGCCAGTTCAAATTAAATGGTTTGCCAGCAGATGAGTTTCCGACCCTGGCAGAGGTTGATTTTTCGGAGGGTATTTCTGTGACCGGAAAAGACCTCAATGCATTGATTCACCATACATCTTTTGCAGTATCAACAGAAGAAAGCCGGCCTATCTTGAACGGTGTTCTGTGGGAGCTGAGAGATGGTGAGATGAAAATGGTGGCGACTAATGGACACAGACTGGCACGCATGAGTGTCAAGGTTGAAGCGACGGGAACGACTTCAGCAGACTTTATAGTCCCACCCGCAGCGTTAACCCAAGTGCAACGGTTGTTTCAGGATGAGGATCAACTCGAGGTGGCACGTAGTGGAAACCACCTAGGGTTTAGGGCGGACACTACTGAGGTATACACACGCCTTATCGAAGGCTCGTATCCGAATTACGAGCAGGTGATACCAAAAGATAATGACAAGCTGGCGTTTATAGAGAAAAAAGCTCTTGCTTCGGCTGTCCGCAGAATGGCAGTGGTTGCCTCAGACCAGACCCACCGAATTCGTATGCGTTTCGAACCTGGCCGGGTCCATCTCAGCGTCCTAACACCGGACCTGGGAGAGGGACATGATGAGATGGAGGTTGGATATGACGGAGAGGAATTAGAGATCGGCTTCAACGCCAACTACCTGCTGGAGGTTCTCCGTCATATACCCTCAGAAGAAGTGAAATTGGCCTTTAGGGCACCAGAGAGGGCAGCGACAATCGAACCGGCAGGAGAGGACGCTGCGGACTACTTATGCCTAGTAATGCCACTCAGGCTGATCGATTAACTCGACTGAGCGGCCTCTAAAAGTTCTGCTCCAGTGTACAACGAGATGAGCGGCAACCCCTGAGCTTTGTATAGGGCTCCGGCATCTTCGGACCGGTTCACTAGGGTGATAACCCCTAAAACCTCAGCGCCATGGGCTCGAACAGCATCGATAGCCTGTAAAGTGCTCAGTCCTGTTGTCATTGTATCCTCTACCATAAGCGCCCGAGCATCTTTTGGGAGCCCGCCCTCTATACGTTGCCCAGTTCCGTGGTCTTTGGCGCTTTTCCGGACGGAAAAGCCATCGATGA
>DLTN01000010.1 GCA_002500925.1 Gemmatimonadales bacterium UBA7835
TGTCACCGCAGGAGGCTCTAGACTTAGCCACCGCATCCGATGAAGGGCGCGAAAATCGCCAAATAGGGGTCGTGTCTATCGATGGTCGGGCTGCTCAGTTCACGGGTAGCGGTCCAGGAGCGTGGGCGGGTCACAGATCCGGTCAAAACTATGCTGCTCAGGGTAATGTCCTAGTCGGGCCGGAAGTAGTGAACGCAGTTGCCGAAACGTTCGAATCGAGTGAAGGGTCGGAGCGTCACCTCGCGGACCGTTTGGTTGAGGCGCTCGAAGCAGGCCAGGCCGTGGGGGGGGATCGACGGGATGGCCGACTGCAGTCGGCCTCAGTAGTGGTGGTGGACCCGCGTCAGGGTATGGCTCGTCGAGAGGACGGACAAACCGTACATATCAATGTCTGCCAGCATTTGACCCCTGTGGCTGAGGTACGACGAATCTATGACACTGTCTCTGGGACTCTAGGGTTTAGAGAACTATCTATACCGACCGGTAATGACGTATGGCAGGTGAAGCTGCTGATGAACGCTCTCGGTTATTTTCGGCCCGATGACAAGGGGATCGACCGGTCTGCTCAAGGAATGATCTACGATGGAGAGATAGCCCGGGCCGTTGATGTGTTTCGCAATGATCAGGGGCTTTCTAATCCCAGCTCTGGTGGTACCCCATCAGGGTTCGTCGATGCTGAGCTAGCAGCTCTCATGTGGAAGCTGGTAGAGGAGACTGGGCGCGCGCACGATGTCAGAAAGACCATTCGAGATGCGACCAGAATTAGGAGATGAGGATCGTGGGGAAGTCTTTAATCGGTAGAGAATACTGTATTATGGAATCTTCTGGGGATGTCGCTATTCTGAGCGAGTGGGCTTGCTAGTGGCCCGCCGGGACAGCCGAATCTAGGTTAGTCGCCCTTTTCGGGTCGAATTCCCGTTATTTTACGGATCGCTTTGCTTCCGACCATGCACCCCTGTTTTGGGGTTCGTGACATTAGGCACCAATGAAAGGACCATCAAACGTCAGCTCGCGCGCTAGTTTGCCCGCAAGCCAGGAGCAGATCTCACCGATCGACAACTTGTCGTCGGCCCGAGAGGGCTCGTCCGCACCCGCTTATGCGGGACCGGCCGGTATCCCTGTGCGAGCTCCTGTCGGGCTTATGGCGGGGCCTTCGGGAGTTCGGACAGTAACGATGGAGCTAGATGGTTCTCTAGGTTCGCCATCAGGGCCAGATGAGGCACTAATTGGGGTACTGCCTCCAATTTATCCTGAGTGGCTAGGAAATCGGAGTTTTAACAGTGCACACGGATGTCGTTTTCCTTATGTCGTAGGGGAGATGGCGCGAGGCATTGCCTCGGCCGACATGGTCATAGCTGGAGCTAGGGCCGGGTTCATGGCGTTCTTTGGAAGCGCGGGACTGCCAATCCCTGAGATTGACGATGCGGTCCAGAGCATTCAAGCGGCTTTGGGCAGTGGAGTTCGCAACTGGGGGGCAAATCTGATCCATAGCCCTCAGGAATCTCACATGGAGATGGATTTTGCGGATTTAATGCTAGCGAGGGGAGTCTCCAACATTTCGGCCTCTGCCTTCATGCGGTTGCAACCTGCGATAGTGTATCTCTCGGCTAAGGGGCTGAAGCGCGCAGCTGACGGATCGATTCTGAGGCGTACCCACATTTTCGCGAAGATCTCGCGAGTGGAGGTTGCTCGCCCTTTTCTCTCTCCTGCGCCTGAAAACATGCTCGCGGCATTGGTAGAGGATGGTAAGCTTACTCCAGATGAGGCGGCTTTGGCGCGTTCTGTCCCTGTGGCTGAGGATGTTACAGTGGAAGCTGACTCGGGTGGACATACCGACAATCGGCCACTTCCCGTTCTGTTGCCGATGATACTAGACCTCGCACAGTCGTTATCAGCACAGTACGGGTACACTCGCCCCGTCCGAGTTGGTGTCGGTGGTGGTCTTGGTACCCCTTCTGCGATCGCTGCGGCATTTGGGATGGGGGCTGCATATGTCGTGACCGGTTCAGTAAACCAGGCAGCGGTGGAGTCGGCGCTCTCCGATGATGGCAGAAGGATGCTTGCAGAGGCTTCAATGGCCGACGTGGCGATGGCTCCGGCTGCGGACATGTTTGAGATGGGTGTCGAGGTCCAGGTGCTAAAGAGGGGCACGATGTTTGCCCAGCGTGGGAGAGAACTCTACCGGATCTTCCGAACCTACGACTCCATCGAATCAATCCCTGACGAAGAGCGGGTATCCATAGAGAAGCGGATACTCGGTAGGTCGGTTGAAGAGATATGGCATGACACAGTGTCATTCTTTAAAAGCCGCGACCCTCGTGAGATTGAGCGGGCCGCTCAGGATCCCAAACACAAGATGGCACTCGTCTTCAGATGGTATCTTTTTATGGGTGCGCAGTGGGCCCGCTCTGGGGAGGAGGACCGCCGGGGCGATTACCAGATTTGGTGCGGACCTGCCATGGGCGCCTTCAACGAATGGACCCGAGGGAGCTTTCTTGAGCCCGTAGACGGACGGACGACCGTTCAAATAGGCTTGAATCTTATGGAGGGTGCAGCATGGCTTACGCGTGCTCACCAACTTCGCCTCGCCGGTGTCCCACTTGGACCGGCCGATAACACATTCTCTCCGCGGCCGCTTCGCTGAGCCTCGACCACTATTTTCTGAGAACTTAGATGTCTACCTCACCCCCAATCGCGATCGTTGGCATGAGCTCCCTTTTTGCAGGGAGTCATGACTTACTTGGCTTCTGGCGTGACATCGTTTCAGCGACGGACCGTCTTACGGACGTTCCACCGCATGCTTGGCTGATCGAGGATTATTACGACCCTGATCCAAGCGCGCCTGACATGACGTATGCCAAGCGTGGTGGTTATCTCGAGCCAGTTGCGTTTGATCCGATGGAATTCGGCATGCCGCCGACGACGATTCCTGCAACGGATACGGCACAACTTCTTGCATTAATTGCGGCGAAACGAGTCTTGCAAGACGCAGGGAAGTATTCGGATGAGGCGGACCTGAGCCGGACGAGTGTAATTCTCGGTGTCGCATCTGCTACGGAACTCGTAGTTGAGATGGGTTCACGGCTTCATCATCCGCTGTGGCGAAATGCC
Source organism: Gemmatimonadales bacterium UBA7835 (assembly GCA_002500925.1). GTDB lineage: Bacteria > Gemmatimonadota > Gemmatimonadetes > Longimicrobiales > Gaopeijiaceae > UBA2589. The sequence goes on from DLTN01000010.1 coordinate 3,112, forward strand.
CTGCGCAAGGCAGGACTTCCTGAGAGTAGAGTTCAGGAGATCGTTCAGTTGATCAAGGATCATTACCAGCCCTGGCAGGAGAGTACTTTCCCAGGATTGCTGGGAAATGTGGTAGCTGGTCGTATCGCCAATCGTCTGAACCTCGGCGGCTCAAATTTCGTAACGGATGCCGCCTGCGCGAGTTCGATTTCAGCCCTGCAAGCTGGTCTCCACGAGCTTTATCTCGGTGACAGTGACATGGTTATCGCCGGGGGCGTGGATGCTCTCAATGACATCCTCATGTACATGTGCTTCTCCAAGACGCCGGCTTTCTCGCCCACAGGCGATTGTCGGCCTTTCTCGGAAGACGCGGACGGCACCTTGATTGGAGAGGGCGTTGGAATGCTTGCCTTGCGCCGACTAGAAGATGCGGAGCGCGATGGCGACGAGATTTATGCAGTGATCCGTGGGCTTGGCGCGTCTTCGGATGGAATGGGCTCAAGCGTCTACGCACCGCGGCCCGAAGGGCAGGCTAACGCACTGCGCCGAGCCTACGAGCATGCAGACTATAGTCCGGCCACGGTAGAGCTCGTGGAAGCACACGGGACAGCCACAAAGGCGGGTGACGCTGCAGAAGCTCGTGGTCTCACATCGGTCTTTGGGCCGGCCAACGAGGCAGGGAGGGCTTGGTGTGCGTTGGGATCGGTCAAATCTCAGATCGGTCACACAAAGGCCGCTGCGGGCTCCGCCGGTCTGATCAAAGTCGCATTGGCACTGCACCACCGGGTTTTGCCTCCAACCCTTAAGGTGAGCAAGCCGAACTCTCTACTCGGTCTCGAGGACGGGCCTCTCTATATCAACACAGACACGCGTCCTTGGATACGGGGCAGCGACCATCCACGACGGGGTTCGGTGAGCTCGTTTGGCTTTGGGGGTTCAAACTTCCACGTAGCACTGGAAGAGTACACGGGTCCAGGTAACCGTCCTAAGAAACTCAGAGCGTGGTCAGAAGATCTTTTGGTCCTCAGCGCT
>DLTN01000077.1 GCA_002500925.1 Gemmatimonadales bacterium UBA7835
GTGGATAATCGCTTTCCGTACTATGTGTATGGAGGCCAGCAGGACAACAGCGCAATTGCTATAGCGAGTCGCGGTCAGGGTGGAGTCACTTGGAAGGACTGGTATTCGATAGCTGGATGTGAGAGCGCGAGGCCGTCGTTCGATGCTGATGACCCTCGGTTCGTTTATGCGGGTTGCTATATGGGGATAATTGGTGAGTGGGATCACCAAACGATGTCTCAGCGCGATATAGCGGCCTATCCCGTTATGCCCGCTGCGCTCCAGAGTCGTGAGATGAAGTATCGGTACAACTGGAGTGCTCCTATCCTCGTTTCTCAGCATGATCCGAGAACCATTTACCACGCATCGAATCACGTGGTCCGTTCTCGGGATCGTGGGATGACGTGGGAAGAGATTAGCCCAGATCTTACGCGGGACGAAGACGTAAAACAGGGATATGGCGGTGGGCCGATAACGAACGAGGGGGCGGGGGGGGAGATTTACGGTACCATATACGCTCTGAGCGAGTCAGCACACGAACAGGGTGTGATTTGGACTGGGAGTGATGACGGGCTTGTTCATCTAACACGGGATGGTGGAGCGACGTGGCAGGATGTGACACCTGATCCATGGGGTGAGGTCATGGTAAACGAGATCGCTGTATCCCCGCATGACCCTGCCGTGGCCTACGCGGCGATAAACAGATACAAGTTCAACGACTTCACTCCGATGGCTTATGTTACGCGCGACTATGGCGAGAACTGGGAAGAAATCTCAGATGGATTCGCCGATGAGGCGTGGGTGCATGTTGTGCGGGAAGACCCACGCACGCCGGGGTTGCTTTATGCCGGGACGGAAACCGGAATCTATGTGTCGTTCAACGGCGGCGACCTCTGGCAGTCGTTGCAATTAAACCTTCCGAATACGCCGATCAATGACCTGATTGTGCATGACCGCGAGAATGATCTCGTGGTTGCGACTTCGGGCAGAAGTTTCTGGATTCTAGACGATCTGTCTCCGCTGCAGCAGGCAGCACGAGATGTTCCGGATGGGGACGAAAATAGCCACCATCTCTATTCCCCTCGACATGCTTATCGGCTCGCTGGTGGTAGCGGCTTTGGCGGTGGTGGCGAGGGAGTCAATGGTCCAAGTGGTGCCGTAATCGACTTCATGTTGGGAGAAGTCGCCGACGGTGAGCCCGTAGCAGTTACAATCAAAACTCTCGCAGGTGATGTGATTCGGACCCTGTCTACACAGCCTGATCAAGAGGTCAGCCCTGGAGCCTCTGCACTTCTAGTCCACACGGGCCACAATCGCATCGTGTGGAATCTTCGTCATGAGAACATCCCTAATATCCCGGGAGCGTACGTTTTCGGTTCTCTTCAAGGCCGGCGCGTGATACCAGGAGACTACGTAGTCGAGCTTAGTGTCGGTGACTGGCGCGCGGAGGAAGCGCTCACCATAAGAAAAGACCCACGAGTCGAGACCACCCTGCAAGAATACGTAGAGCAGGATCAGTTCGTGGCCCAGGTTGCAGCTGAATTGTCAGCGATCCATCGGACTGTTAGTCGCAATAATGATGTAAAAGGGCAGATCGAAACGTTTCTCGACAGAGTGGGAGATGGGGTCAGTGCCGGTCCAGTGACCGAACAGGGTGAGCTTCTAGCCCAAGAGCTAGAGAATGTAGCCGACTCCCTCTACCAGCGTCGCGTCGTAGATGGACAGACAGTGATTAATTTCCCGAGTCGACTGAAGTTCCAGTATGTGTTTCTCCACGGGAACGCGGATGGCGCAGAAACGGGTGTAAGTATGGGATCACGTGAAGTGTTGTCAGATCTCCGAGCCCGTTGGACGGTTCACCGAGCGATCAGTGATGAATTACTTGGTCCGAGGCTGGACGCATTCAATCGCCTGATTCAGGAGGCTGGGTTCTCGATCATTATTGCACCCCCGAGGCTAAGGAGGCCGGTCTCATGATTCTAAGCGCAACGGGTGAGGCTTCTGAGCAAAAAGGGAGGGCAGGGTCCGGTTCGTAAAGCTTAATCTACTTACCGAGGCAGTTCGATCTTAGCACTTGTCAACGACATCGCCTACGCGTCGTATACCCTCTTCGATCCGGTCGAGATCATTAACCAGTGGTCCGTATGAGATCCGGACACCGTTGGTTATTGATGGGCCGAAACCGCTGCCCGGCACAAAGATCACTCCGGTGCTAGCCAAAACTTCGCGAACGAACTCGTCACCGTTTCGACCCACGTCCATGACTGTATAAAGGCCGCCTTGGGGGTCTAGGCGTGGCATTCCGATGTAACGGTCGATGCACTCGGTCGTGTGACGGGCGGCTTTTTCATACCGTGCATTGGTCTCATTCATATAGGACTGAAGTGAACCGTCAGATAGTGCCTTCGTGAGGTAGGCGGCGAGCGCGTATTGGTGGATACTGTCCGGGCACAGCGCTGTGCTCTGCTGCACGATTTCAAGTGCTTCGATCACATGGGGAGCAGCTTCGACCCACCCCAGCCGACGCCCGAGTCCACGACACCACTTCGAGTTGGAGTGGAGACGGATCAGGTTCGGGTGTTCAGACGGGCTGGCCGAAAAGTGCTCGGGGACCACTTCTGTGAAACATTGGGCCCGGTATGCGAAGTCCACGATGACGAAGCAATCAGCCTCTTCAGCTATACGGAGTATGTCGTCGAAGACATCGTCTGGGATCAAACGACTCGTCGGGTTATCTGGTGAAGAGAAAAGTAAGAGGCGTGGATCGTATTCTGACACGAGTGCTTGGAAGGATGAGACTATCGATTCTCTGTCTCTCATGAACGCCCATCTTTCGGCATCGAATACGGGAAGCCAAATAATTTCGGTTCCTTCCGGTCCCAGGTTTAGCTGCGGTCCGTAGTTCGCGTAAGACGGATCGAAGAGAACTACTCGATCCCCTGGGTCGAGTAGTGTGGTAAAGAGCGTGTGGGTAAGCTGGGTCGAGCTCCCTCCCACCAGAATATTATCATCTGATAAGTCACGAGTTCCGTACAGCGTGGCGTCAACAGAGAGCAGAGCTTCGCGTAGATTGGGGAGTCCGCGTGTTGGGGAGTATGCTCCTAATTCATGGAACAACACAGGGTCATCTGATATGGTAGAGTACTCGGCCCTCAGTTCTTCTGGCGCCTTGTGATTCACCCAACCACCAGCGAACGAGATTACATCGTCCGGGTCCAGTCCCATCGCGATGATGTTGCGTCGGTCGGCGAGTTTCATGATCTCGCGGATAGGCGACTGCTTGAGCTGTCCTTCGCGGAGGCGACGAGCGACGAGTGGAGTAGCCATGGAGGTTCAGTGGTGGATAGAGTATCCGTTATAAAGACAAATGTGAGGCCAAGCTCTGAGAGTAGGATCGACGAGTCAACTGACGATTCATCTGGCGGTGAAGGCTTATAAGCCCGAGCTTCGGTGCATGGAGGGACATCCCATGACTCAGATCGCTAGATCAATCGTCGCCACGACGTTCATCACTATGTGTTGGTTTGCTATCGCCGTGCCCGCTGAGGCCCAGAGGCGGGTCGCGCCAGATTCACTGCGAATGATTCAAGAGATCGAACCACTGCACGGTCCTCGAGGGACTGAGGTTACGGTGTATACTGAGAACCTTCCACTTCAGGCCAAAGTCCACGTTGGTGTAGGTGCGACTAGGACTGGCTTCGAAGCGCTCTCCGAGGGAGAGCAGGGGATGTGGGGTGAGGTTTCTGGTACGATTGCGATCCCGGAGACAGCACCATATGACCGAGCACTTCTCATCGTGGCATTCGATGCCATTTTCGCTCCGATCGGGCTGTCGGATCCGTTCCACGTAACTCGCCCAGATGGTACGCTTCAGCGCACCGGACTAATTACTGAAGAGGGCGTGGAATGCCTGGCCATGAGGGATGAGGACGAGTTCCTCTATACGCTCGTTGGGAATTTAGATGGCCTTTCCGTCGGGGATCCGGTTGTTGTGGAAGCCCGTTACGTGGAAGTGAGCACCTGCCAGCAGGGCACTACGCTTGAGGTTATTGAGTCTCGACCACCGGCGTCGTGACCAGTAAGCTCCCAACGCTTAACAAACACAGCGCACGGATCACGCAGCAGCCCGCTCAGGCGAGTTCTCGGGCCATGCTTTATGCTGCCGGGTTGAAGGACGAAGATTTCGATAAGCCTCAAGTCGGAATCGCCTCAATGTGGTGGGACGGGAACCCGTGCAACATGCATCTGCTAGACCTTGCCACAGAGGTCGCGAGTGGCTCCACCAAAGCAGGGTTGATCCCGATGCGATTCAACACCATCGGAGTCAGCGATGGGATATCAATGGGTACGGATGGGATGAGTTACTCACTCCCTTCTAGGGATCTGATCGCCGATTCTATCGAGACTGTGGTGAGCGCGCAGTGGTACGACGGCATTGTGACCGTTCCAGGATGCGACAAGAACATGCCGGGCTCGCTCATGGCGATGGCGCGACTGAATCGCCCTGGCCTGATGGTGTACGGGGGGACGATCGCTCCGGGTGATCTGGACGGTGAGCGACTCGATATAGTGAGTGCCTTCGAAGCATACGGGCAGTTCGTAGCAGGTTCTATCGACCAGGAAAGGTTCGACGCAGTAGTCCGAAACTCTTGTCCGGGCGCTGGAGCCTGCGGGGGTATGTACACGGCCAATACTATGGCCAGCGCGGCCGAGGCTCTCGGGATGACCCTCCCTTATAGCTCATCAATCCCAGCGGCGCAGGATAGAAAGAAAGCGGAATGCAGACGAGTAGGCGCGGTTTTGAGACGTCTGCTTGAAGAGGATCTCCGGCCTCGCGACATCATGACACGAGCTGCGTTCGAAAACGCGATAGTGTTGGTAACGATTTTGGGAGGATCTACCAACGCAGTGCTGCATCTTTTAGCGATCGCTCACTCAGCGGAAGTCGAACTCACACTCGATGATTTTCAGGCGGTGAGTGACCGCACCCCGTACTTGTCTGATCTTAAGCCTAGCGGTCGTTACGTAATGCAAGATCTCGATCGGGTCGGAGGAGTGCCGGCCGTGCTCCGCACGTTACTGGATGCGGGTCTGATAGACGGGAGTTGCCTGACCGTAACGGGATACACTGTCGAGGAGAATCTCAGTGAGGTAGCTCCACTTAGTGTTAAGCAGGAAGTAGTGCGGCCACTCAGTGACCCGATTAAAGCTTCGGGCCATCTACGGATCATGAGAGGCTCTATGGCACCAGAGGGGGCGGTCGCGAAAATCACCGGCAAGGAAGGTGTTGAGTTTTCCGGACCGGCACGTGTCTTTGACCGAGAAGAGGCGGCGCTTGCTGCTCTTGAGCGTAACGAGATTCTGTCGGGGGATGTGGTCGTAATCCGCTACGAAGGTCCCCGAGGTGGTCCTGGGATGCCCGAGATGCTAACGATAACCTCTGCGATCATGGGTGCAGGACTCGGATCTGAGGTTGCATTGGTTACTGACGGGCGGTTTTCGGGGGGTAGCCACGGCTTTGTTATCGGGCATGTTACACCGGAGGCGCAGAACGGTGGCCCGATTGCACTCGTTGAAAATGGGGATCGGATTACGATTGATGCTGAGAGGAACGACATCGCTTGGGACGTAGATTTTGAGGAGGCAGAAAGAAGAAGAGCTGCCTGGAGAGAGCCTCCGCTGGCTGCTAAACGCGGTGTGCTTCAACGTTACATCCGTTCCGTGTCCTCTGCGTCTCTTGGGTGTGTGACCGATATATGAAAGTGGTGGTGGTTGGAGCCGGGGGCCTTGGTAGCTACATCGGGGCCGTGCTTTCGCAGGCCGGTCACGATGTGACGCTGGTAGTCCGCGGAGCTCATCGCACTGCAATTGAGAAGAACGGACTTAGAGTGAGGAGTCACGCTGGTGACTTTGATGTAAACGTGCGTTGTGTTGCTTCCGCATTGGAGGTAGACACGGCGGATCTTGCTTTGCTCGTAACCAAGACCTTTTCCCTGGACGAGGTGGCGGATCAGTTGGTACACCTTTCCGGATCAGGTGCGCATGTCGTGTCATTGCTCAACGGGATAACCGCGTTCGACCGTCTGGAAGTGCACGGAGTCTCTCAGGATGTAATGGCCGATGGCGTGGCGTACATGACGTCGTTTCGAGTTGAGCCTGGGGTTGTGGAACGGAAGGCAGCCCATCAGAGGATTGTCCTAGACGCGTCAGCTGGACCTGTCTCAAGAGTGAGGCAGGCATTCGAAGGAACGCTTGTCGAGATCAAAACCGTTCCAGACATCAAGGTCGAGTTATGGGAAAAGATGTCTGTAGTGTGTTCGCTCGCTGTTTTGTGTGCGATTGGGCAGCGGAATATGGGATCAGTGCGAAGCCATCCTTATGGAGCTGAGTTGCAGCATCGCGTGATCGCAGAGGTCCTTGATGTTGGTCGAGCTAATGGAGTGCCAATTCCTTCTGGGACAGAGAAGAAGATTGGCGAAACACTCGATCGATTCCCTGACGACTTCTTTCCGAGCGTCATCCATGACTTGAATCAGGGACGGCGGACTGAGATGGAGGATTTAGGAGGTGAGATCTCTCGCCTTGGCCGTGCCAGCGGCGTCCCGACACCCCTGCATGACGCTGGGACGGTGATTGTTAACCTTGCTGAGGCTCTAAACGCATCTGGGTAAATGGGCTCCTCGCGCTCATGCGGCGCAGTGAGACCAAGCGAACTTAGCCGGCTATTCGGCTTCTTCGGCCCGATCCTAGAGGTGCCCTAATCACGATCCAATTCTGATCCTGCCCGGAAAGGAAGGCTCATCTGGTGAAGCACGTGCTCGTCCAAGACTGGATCGGCCACGTCAACGCCGTAAATGACGTCGTTAGGGTCACCATATACTAGCGTTCCGAATAGTCGATCCCATATGGACAGGATCCCCCCGAAGTTTGTGTCGGTCCAGGGCCTTTCGAAGTGATGGTGGAACTTGTGCATGTTTGGCGTCACGAATACAAAACTTAGTGACGCGTCGAGCCACCCAGGAAGCGAGATATTCGCGTGGGTTACGAAGGTAAAAAAGATGGTTGTAATTCTGTAAACGACGTAATAGGCCAGAGTTGCTCCGGTAAGTGTGAGTGCTATAAGGGCTACGCTCTCGCGGACGAAGAAGTCACCTGGGTGGAGCCTCGTCCCGGTGGTGGCATCGACTTTAGTGTCGCTATGGTGCACTACGTGAAAGCGCCACAGAAACTTCACCCGATGCATTAACCAGTGGGCGAAGTACTGAGCGGTGAAGTCGAGGATAATGATTGCAGCCAGCATCTCTAGAATGTTGGGCAGTTCAAAGAGGTGCAGTAAGCCGAATTCGGTGGTTCCGGTCCAAGCCACGACGCCGAGCGCGAGCGCGGAGAACGCTGCGTTGATGGAGAGTGTTGTCCCGAGGAAGACGAAGTTAGCCCCGGCATGATGCCACTTGCGGTACTGGAGTTGAGCCAAAGGCAAGCGTGCTTCCAAGATCCAGCTGAGTCCTAAACAGGTCATGACCCAAAACAGCTTTTGCCACGTGGGCATCTGCTCAAAAAAGAAAAGGAAACTGTCCATATGCCCTGAAAGAAGTGAACTGAGCTAGTCAGACTTTTGGAGTGGTCAGAAAATATTTGCTTCGACAGGAAGCTTCTGAGCGAAGCGAGTATGTCGGAAGTGATCTACGTCCACAGTCGTAGTGTCGCCGTCGGCGATCATCTCTGCTACCGCGACTCCGGCAGCGGGAGCATGCATGATGCCGTGTCCAGAAAACCCGCAGGCGTCAATCCACCCTCGGGTGTCCGGATGCGGACCTATGATGGGGCTGTTGTCTGGACTGACCCCGTAGTAGCCCCACCAGCTTCCGCTGAGATCGACCCCCATATCCTCCCACCACGAATATCTATCGACTCCAGTCAGAAGTACGTGCTCGAGCCAATCTTGATCTACTCCTTCGGTGAAACCAAACTCTTGACTCAGGTTGTCGAGCCCGAAGATCACCCGGTCCAGCTCAGAACGGACATAGACGCCCGTGGACAAGTCGATAGTGAGCGGGTAGGTACGCTTGTCTGTGATCGGGGAAGACAGGAAGATCTGGATACGCTTAGGACCCACAGGCACGCTTAGCCCCGCTAGGGCACCGATCGTTCCGGACCAGGCACCGGCCGCATTGACGATCCATTTGCAAGAAAAGCGATCATCGCCGGCCTCCACAAGCCAACCTTCACCTTCAGGTCTCAGCCCATTCACACGGGTATTCATCCTGAAGCTGACGCCTAGTTCTTTGGCCATTTCAACCCAGGCTAGACACGCCATATGCGGATCAATGATCCCATCCCAAGGCCCGTATGTTGCTCCTGCCAGTCCCTCGGTAGAGAAAGGTATGTACTGCTGTGCTTCATCTGGATCCAGCACCTCTACTGGTGCTCCTAGCTCGTGCTGGAGCCGAACAGATTCTAGATGCGTGTCCCAGCGCGCTTCGGGGACTAACAACAAGTAGCCGATGTCTCTGTAACCGATATCACGACCGTAACGCTCTTCAAATGAGCGGTATATAGGGAGGGAATAGAGTGATAGCAGGATGTTCGGGGCTGTAGTGAATTGAACACGAACTCCTGCGGCGCTCTTGCCGGTAGAGCCCATTGCTGCGCCCGCATCCTGTTCAAGTACGGTCACGGTCAGACCACGTTCAGCTAGATGCCACGCAGATGAGGCGCCATTGATCCCCGAACCAATGACGACAACATCGGATGAGTGTGTACTCAAGGTTTGACAGGCCGTTTGGGGTCTAGTTTTAAAGGATCTCCGGGACAGTATACTGCTATTGGCTCAACTGCCGGATCTTAGAAATAAAAAATCCGATCAGCAAAATGAACGCCAGAGGGGTCATGCGTAGTAGATTATCCAGTGAAAATATCTCTCTATACCACTTGCCATGGTCAGGATCCTCCGCTCTACCACCACTATCTTCGCTCTCACCTTCCTAGCCGCATGCTCTGCGAGTTCCTCTGGCCCGGCAGCGACTCCGGAGCCTCTGCCCGAAGATACGGAAACCGAGAGCGCTGACCCAACGACAGCCGATGGTATCTTCACACTAGCCCAAGCTGATCGTGGCGAGGCACTTTTTAGGTCGACGTGCAGTGAATGCCATGACTCGGCAGACTGGACGGAGACCGGTTTCAGGGGTCGTTGGGAAGACCAGTCAGTTTACCAGCTCTGGTACTACGTCAACGAGAGGATGCCGTACGACAATCCGTGGAGCCTCTCTCGCCAGGAGACGACCGACGTCCTGACATACATATTCAAGCTCAATGAGCTTCCAGCAGGTGAAGATGAACTGGCGACGGATGACGACTCGATCGACGACTATTGGATCGCTTGGAATCCTCGTCTCCCATAGACCAGAAAAGTCCATATAAAGTCTTTCGTGTATGCGGATTTCTATAGTCGGCTAACGAACAGACTCACGACTGTCCCAAGGGATCAGTTTCCTGGTTTGATCAGCTGGCTAGAAGACGTGAATCGGCCCGACCCGTGCCAGATCACTTATTGCACCCCATTATTCGAATCTAACGCCAGTGGGGATTCGCTCCGCCTAGACGTCACTCGAAGGTTTTCCGTTCTCTCATGTTTACTGATATCTCTCTTCAGTTTCTCCGTTCTATAGTCGTAGTCGCATCTGCGATCGTTCTTGTCGCGCTCCCCGTGTCAGCTCAACAGCGGCCGATGACATTTATGGATGTCCAACTCCAACGCTCGGCAGGGTCTTGGACACCGAGCCCTGACGGCCGGTCGATGCTATATACCGTCCGGACGCCAGACTGGCAGGAGGAGACATCTCAAACGGATATCCACCTTGTCTCAATGGAAGACGGTATGTCATCCAGTCGTCAGCTCACGTACACGGATCATAAAGATGAGACGCAGCCCACTTGGGCCCCGGATGGCACGTGGTTTGTCTTCGCGTCCGATCGTGATTCCGAAAACGGAGATGACCAGCTCTACATGATGCGTCACGATGGCGGTGAGGCACGAAAAATCACGGATGCCAAAGACGGGGTGACAGGCTTCGACTTTAGTCCAGATGGCGTTTGGCTGGTTTATCGGAGTGGGGATGCTGGTAAGCAGCAGCTCTTCCGGATGTCTGTTACCACTCTCTCGGTCGGTCAAGCGGAGCAGATTACGTCGGGTGAGGCCGGAGTGGAGGAGTGGAGTTGGAGCCCTGACGGATCGACTGTGTACTTCGTGCGACCGGATGCGTACGACGGTGCTGATTATAGACGTCGGGATGCAGGCTTCACAGTAGACGTTAGGAACCAGGTGACAGCGCTGTCGAGCCTATGGGAGGTATCGATGGGCGAGGGGACAGAGCGGATACTGGAGCAGTCCGAAGAGTACAGCGTTGACAATTTCAACGTCTCGGATGACGGGTCATGGATTTCATTTACGGGAGGTTCGGAAGAGCGCTACGAGCGTAACATCACTGGGTCGCGACTCTATGCGGACCAGTACCTGCTAGAACTCTCCAGTGGTCATGTGGAACGACTGACCCAGAATTACGAGGTCGGAGAGAGTAGTACGCAGTTCTCACCGGATGGGAATTGGATTGCTTTCTCGGCGCCCGACGAGATGGATCGCTACTCCATGACGGAAAACCGGATCTATATTCGTGAGATTAGTGACCGAGGCGGGGAATTCCGGAAGCTTGGGTCTGGCTTTGATCAGAGCCTGTCGGTTGGCTTTTGGTCAGAGGACTCTCGGACCATCTATTTCAATGCCGGTGTGACGGTAACCCAACAGCTATGGGCTCTCGATATCGAGAAGGATGAGGTAACCCAGATTACGGAAGAGAGGGCCTCCCTTTCTGTCGCACGAGATGAGTCTTCCGGTGCGATCCTGATCAATTATCAAGATCCGATGACTCCACCAACTGTCTTTACCGTAGATGGTGTAGAGGAAATTGACGACCGTGACCGCTGGGTCCAACTCGTCGATGTGAACCCTCAGATGAGCGAAATCGCCTTGGGCCGCGAGGTCGAGGTTAACTGGACGTCGACCGACGGTAGGACAGTAGGTGGTGTGCTGGTGTATCCAGTGGGTTATGAGGAAGGAACCCGATATCCGCTGATTGTGGCGATTCATGGAGGACCTGCTTCTGCGGACGTCCTACGTTTCAATGGTGGTTACGGTGCACAGGTTTATGCGGGCGCGGGGTACGCGATCCTTAAACCCAATTACCGTGGGTCGCGTAACTACGGAAATGCACACAGAACTGACATTGTCGGCGATTACTTCACTCTAGGGTATGACGACATCATTACTGGTGTGGATTACCTGATTGAAGAGGGGATAGTCGACGGAGACCGAATGGGGGCGCTCGGTTGGAGTGCTGGTGGGCACTGGTCAAACTGGATCCTCACCCAGACGGACCGTTTTAAAGCGATCAGCTCGGGTGCGGGCACGATGAACTGGATCAGCATGTACGCTCAGAGTGATGTACAAAGGAATCGCCAGTTCTACGTCGGGGACGGTTTCCTCTACGAAGACTTCGATACTTATTTCAATCAGTCACCGCTTAAGTACATAACAAATGCGAAGACACCGACGATGATTCACGTTGTCGAAGGGGATCCCCGGGTTCCAAGCCCTCAGTCGGTCGAGCTTCACATGGCACTGAAGAAACTCGATGTGCCGACTGAACTCTTCATGTACCCGGGTAGGAGCCACGGTATTCCGAATCCTCGCAATCGCTTGGTTAAGTCGGTGAGTGAGATGGCATGGATGGACCATTATGTGCGTGGCATAGGTGATAAGTTTGAGTGGGAGCAGGTGCTCGAAACACTTGAGACAGAGGCCGAGGATCCGCGCCCAGTATCGGACCAATGATGCTAGTAATCCGTGGTGTTGCAGTGGTGTTTGCTGTCACGACGCTCACTATATTCTCTGCTCTCCAAGTAGAGGCGCAGGCCCCGGATAACTTTTTGGGCGAGTTCCGAGGGCAGTTCGGTGCATCTGCTCAGAAGCTCGTAGCTCTGGCCGGAGCTATGCCTGCTTCAACGTACGATTGGAGTCCAGGCGATGGTGTCGCCAGCGTCGCACGGGTGTACATGCATATCGCCCGCTACAACTACATGTACTTACATGAAAATATGGGGCGAGTGAGTCCGGTACATCCGGACGAGTACGGGAGATGGGAAGACGAGGTGTCGGACAAAGATCAAGTAGTTGCAATTCTACAGGAGTCCATGCAATACGTCCGGGATGCGGTCGAAGCTTCTGACACTGATTCGCTAAATCAAGAGACCACTTTGTATGGTCGAGAAGTAGGAGAATGGGCTGTTCTACTTCAGCTAGTTACGCATATGAACGAGCATCTCGGACAGTCGATCGCGTATGCGCGTATGAACGAAGTAGTCCCACCTTGGTCGAATTGATAAGCAATTCTTTATGGGGAGGACGAACTTGCGCTCGTCGGCCTCACAGCCCTCTTGCTCTGATGGAGATCTTCTTTGAGACAGTTTAGCAGACTGACGACCCCTGCGCTCGTGCTCATCATCGCCGCGTGTTCGGGTGGATCTGCAAGTTCCGATCGCTTCGAAGCAGAGCAGGTGAAAACTAGC
>DLTN01000073.1:0-4975 GCA_002500925.1 Gemmatimonadales bacterium UBA7835
GGAACGACTGAGGCACAGTCCCAGCATACCGATAGAGACTTAGGGCTAGTGATGGGTGGCGGCGGTGCCAGAGCAGCTTACCAAGTCGGTTTTCTGCGTCATGTCGCTCAGCATTCTCCAGATCTCCAGATCCCCTACATCCACGGGATCTCGGCAGGTGCGATCAACGCAGCCGTTCTGGCCTCCCACCACGGGACCTTTGCTCAAGCTGTCGACGAGCTCTCGATCCTATGGAGGGAGCTCACTGTTGACGAAGTCTTTCGTGTAGACACCCGCTCCCTGTTGATGAACTGTCTCCGCTGGCTCGGCAGGCTGGGCGGCGGCGGTATCCGAAGTGATCTCTTGAACGTCCGCAGCCTAGTCAACACATCACCACTCGACGCATACCTGTCCGAAGCGCTTCATGCCGTGGACCGCGAATTGACCGGGGTTCAGTACAACCTCGACCACCGTGGGCTCGAAGCCTTCGCCGTTACCACAACGAGCTACTCGACCGGGTCTTCCGTTACATGGCTACAGGGTCGTGAGATTGAGACGTGGGAACGCCCACAACGTGCGACACGCAGAACCAACATCACAGTTGACCACATCATGGCATCTGCGGCACTCCCCCTGCTATTCCCAGCAATCCAACTGGATGGCGATTGGTACGGGGACGGCGGAATACGCTTAACCGCGCCGCTCTCGCCAGTTCTCCACCTAGGCGCTCGTAGAATCATAGCAATCTCAAATCGCTACGACCGGAGCAAGCAGGAAGTCAATAATACGAGTATCCGTGGGTACCCTCCTCCTGCCCAGGTGGCCGGCATTCTATTAAATGCGGTCTTCCTGGATCTTCTGGACCACGACGCTCTTCGCCTAGAACGCCTAAATCGTCTGGTTGAAGCACTGCCCGAGAGCCAGCGTCATGGCCTAGACCCGGTCAAACTACTCGTGCTCCGCCCCTCAGTTGATCTCGGAAAGCTTGCATCGCAATTCGAGGTCAAGCTCCCTCGGTCGATTCGCTTTCTCACTCGGGGCTTAGGAACAAGAGAAACCGATTCACCGGACATGCTGAGCCTCATCCTATTCCAAGCGGATTACGTAAGTACCCTTATGGAGATCGGTGAGGCGGATGCGGCATCACGCCACGAAGAAATCATGGAGTTTCTGGAGGGCTGAAGGCACCCCATAAGCTGACAGGGGTAACACCGTTCCAGCGCCTCTCAAGCCCCCCTAAGCATCAAATAGCAGCTAGCAGATCCTCTAGACTGTGCCCCTAACGCAAGCTCAGCCGGAACATTGTCATGGCCGAAGAAAGCAACCTCGCAAGCGAACTCGAATCTCGGGCCGTCGCCGAGCAGGCGCGTGAGCAAGAGTGGGAAAAAAGTAGCTTTGCGAAAGCCTTGTTCGAGGGGAACCTCGATCTCAGTCTAATTTATCCGACCCCAACTCCAGACCCGGAAGAACAAAAGCGTGCGGGAGTGTTCCTCAGGGAACTAGAAGAGTTCGTTCGTAAGCATGTCGACGGGGACAAACACGACAAGGAAGGATGGGTGCCTCAGGAGGTTCTGGACGGCCTTGCCGCCTTGGGCGCCTTCGGAATTAAAATTCCCCGAAAATATGGAGGCTTGGAACTCTCACAGGTCTCATACAATCGAGCGCTCACTATCGTCTCGTCCCGATGTAACGCAACTGGTGCCTTCCTCTCTGCACATCAAAGCATAGGAGTCCCAGGTCCCCTGCTCAAATTCGGGACCGAGGAGCAGAAGGATAGATACCTACCAAAGCTTGCCAGTGGAGCTCTCTCAGCCTTCGCCCTAACTGAGCACGACGTCGGATCGGATCCAGCCAACCTCTCGACTACGGCACAGCTCGCAGACGACGGCTCACACTGGATCCTAAACGGCGAAAAACTTTGGACGACAAACGGTCCACGCGCCGAAATCATCGTAGTCATGGCGAGAACACCCGCTCCAAAGGGCTCGACACGCAAGCCAATCACTGCCTTTATCGTAGAAACCGAATGGGACGGAGTAGAGACCCTAGACGAGTGCTCGTTTATGGGATTGCGTGCCCTATCAAACGGAGCCCTCCGATTCACGAACGTGAAGGTTCCGCGCGAAAACCTCCTGTGGGGTGAAGGCAAAGGCCTCAAGCTCGCACTGATAACGCTTAACACCGGGCGTCTGGCGCTCCCTGCCTTCTGCGCCTCAGCTGGAAAGAGTAGCCTCGAGATGGTTCGGGACTGGGCGGGCAGCCGAGTGCAGTGGGGCCTTCCGGTCGGGCAACACGACGCTGTCGCCCAGATGATCGGCAAAATGGCAGCGGACACCTTTGCACTCGAAGCGCTGGTCGAAATAATCGGAGCGATGTCTGACTCAGGAGACTTCGACATCCGACTTGAAGCGGCAGTCGCAAAGTTGTGGGGTACGGAAACTGGGTGGGACCTAGTCAATGATGCTCTGCAAGTGCGAGGTGGACGTGGCTACGAGACGCATGGATCTCTCCAGGCCCGTGGTGAGGTTTCGTATCCTGTAGAGCGCTGGCTTCGTGACATGCGTATTAACACGATCTTTGAGGGGTCATCCGAGATCATGCGCCTGTTTATCGCTAGAGAAGCGGTGGATAGACACTTTTCGATAGCGGGAGACCTCGTAAATCCAAGTGCCTCTCTCGGAGCTAAGCTAGTCGCGCTGGTTAAGGCCGGGCTCTTCTACGCGTGGTGGTATCCGACACGATTCCTTGGATGGAGTGCATGGCCGCGCTATCACGAGTTCGGCTCACTAGCGAAACACCTTCGCTACGTCGAGCGAACCTCACGTCGCCTAGCCCGTAAGACCTTCCACACGATGTTGCGTTTCGGACCGGGACTGGAGAAGCGTCAAGCTGTTTTGGGCCGGGTGGTCGACATCGGGTCCGAATTGCTCGTTATGACAGCTAGTGTGATATACGCGAAAACCATACAGCAGCGCAACGAAGATGAGTTTGGGGCTGAGGCTCTCGCAGATGCCTTCTGCAGGCAGTCTCGTCGCCGGATCTCGGCGAGCTTCCGCGCAGTCTTCCGGAACGACGATCTAGCAACTTATGACGTTGCTCAAAGCTACCTCGCCGGAGACCTCAGTTGGCTCGAACAAGGGGTCATTTCTCTAGCTACATATCGAGAGCTAGATCCTCTCGAGGAAAAGAGCGCAGCAGAAGACACCTATGAATTGGAGCCGGTGGAAGCACCATGACCGTGCTCCACCCAAGAGCCTACAAAGTCACAGTAGTCTGGACACTAGGCCTGCTCTTCCTCGGCAGCATTGTCCACGCGACAGAATCCAGCTTGGCGTGCCCAGATTGGCCAACATGCTTCGGTACTATGATGCCGGAAATGACCGGTGGTGTCTTCTGGGAACACCTCCACAGATTGGTAGCCGGCGGCCTCGTCTTAATGTTCATTCTAGCCACGTGGTTAGCTAGAAAAGAAACATCCGATCGGCCCTGGATATTCCGCTTGTCTATTGTAGGCGTCGGGTTACTACTCGTGCAGTCGTTTTTCGGAGGATTGACCGTCATATACAGGCTGCCGGACCTTATCTCCACCACCCACCTCAGCCTCGCATTTATCTTCCTCTCGCTTGCAACCGTCCTAGCGGTTGCGACGCATGGATCGACGAACTCAAAATCGCCACCCGCTATGAAGGGTCTCAGCCGATCGGATGGCACCAAGCTCGCGGCATACGCGGCAATCGCAGCGGTGGCGGTCTTCGTGCAGTCAGTCATCGGTGCCCTGGTACGCCACACCGATGGCGGAATGTCGTGTCCGGATATTCCTCTGTGTCTCGGTCAGATTGTCCCTCCGCTAGTTAACATCCAAATCACGTCGCACTTCCTGCACCGAACTATGGCAGTTGTTACGAGTGGGGCTGTCATCTTTTTGTACGCATGGACCAAGACCAGATGCGAGATCCCCAATCATGTGCAACGATTAGTGGTGATCGCTGTCGGGCTATTAGTGATCCAGGTTCTACTAGGGGTTGCGTCTGTACTGACCGTCTTGGCGATTCCGCCCGTATCGCTTCACACTCTAGTTGCTGCCGCCCTACTCAGTATACTCGTAGGTATCGCCACAGTGGGAGCCCGCTCGAACGCCAACGTCAAGACACTCAACCCTCCGCACACAAGATGAATGTGACCGAACTGGGAGACCTTCTTGCCCTAATCAATGCCAGCTTGAACGCGATTAGCGCTTCCGCACTCGTCACTGGGTTCGTCTTCATCCGTCGGAAGGTTGTCGACAAGCACAAACGAGCCATGCTCACCGCCGTCGGTGCCTCCGCGCTATTCCTATTCTTCTACGTGGCCCGAGTGCTGTTAACAGGGACCCACGAATTCGCAGGCGAAGGCCTGGCACGTCTTCTCTATCTATCGATTCTGTTCAGTCACATAGCACTTGCCATACTCATGCTCCCGTTCATTCTGCGGTTGCTATGGCTGGTTAAGCACGCCCGCTTTGAGGAACACAAGCGCCTTGCGCGCTTCGTCTTTCCGGTCTGGACTTACGTCTCTGCAACCGGCCTGCTCGTCTACCTTCTGCTTTACCAGATCTACGGGTACGCGTGACACCTCCCTGGAGCACATCAAAGCCCACGGCACAATAGAATAGGCTTCCCACGGGGAAACACGCCTGTTTGGCGATCGAGCTACGTTGCTCAGACCTCATTCTGTGAAAACAGCAAGCCACAATTCAACAGCTCGAATGTTGCGAGTCACGATGCCCATACGTAAGCTCGCTAATTGTGAAAAGCCTGGCAGAACTTCAGCATCTCTTGGACACCTCGTCCGACGACAGGAACCCCTCGCCCGAGTGCCTGGCTCGACTCATGGGAGAGGTGCATCATATCGCTGTTGTTGGCCTGTCCCGAAACCTAGAAAAACCGGCTCGCAGAGTGCCGTCCTACCTTGCAGCGAAGGGATACGACGTGATCCCCGTCAACCCTAATGCTGAAAG
>DLTN01000073.1:5351-5579 GCA_002500925.1 Gemmatimonadales bacterium UBA7835
TTTTTCGACCAGATGCTGACGCCGGTTCGTTGATAGAACAGGCCGTTCACCACCCTGAGAAGCCAGCTATCTGGCTTCAGACTGGAATTCGGTCTGTACCCGAAGTAGACGCTGCGCGGGCCGAAGGCCGAACGGTGGTGCAGGACCTGTGCATCTTCCGGGTGCACCGTGCGCTCATGGATTGAAGTCGTCCTGACTGAACTCAGTACCACCGCGACCGCCCGAAAG
>DLTN01000073.1:5967-8979 GCA_002500925.1 Gemmatimonadales bacterium UBA7835
GCCTGCCACCTACAACGATCGTCACCGCGTCCCTGACACAACGTGTGATCCACGGAGACAGGACGACCCAAAGTGCGAGATATGACTTCTTCAGATAGCCCGCTCAAAAGCTGGCAGGCGCCCCCTCCCGGATCGGCTTGCACTAAAAGCGAAGACCGGCCCTCAATGACAAACCGTCCATGAGCGAAACCCACAATCGTCCGGCCAAACAGATGCACTAGTAACCTACGGACACGGCGGCGAACAACTTTGAATTGAATACCTTTGGGCAGATGTCTCACTAACCACGGTCCCTTCTGAACGCGTCCCAATAATCTCCCCACGGCGTAGAATACCGTCGGCCCGTCCGGACGACGGACGACAAACCGGAGTAACCCTTGAACCTCTTCATCCGAGATACGGACACGGTTTCGAATATCGTCACGATACTTGTAGATCTGTCGCTCAACTACATCACTGAGCCCGAAGCGCCTAGGAATTGTTAGCGTCAGGTTTTCATCCCCCAAGAGCTCAGTCGGCAGGTCCATATCCCTCATTACCTCCAACAACCGGAGTGCGACGACCGCTTGGACGCGACGAAGGCCAGGACCTGAGCCATCAATGATTTCGGAGTCGTTCACCACAGCTCACGAGTAAGAGTGACTTTAACTGGCCAATGTCGAGAGGCTCGCTGGGGTAGAGCAACGAAACCTTAGCAAAGAAGTGGGCAAGCCATAGCCCCCGTCTAGGGACAACATCAAAGAAGAAGAATCCGAGGAATCGCTCAAAGCTATTTCAACGTAATCAAACGTATTACCAACTAGCCGATCGTCATGGAAGTTCGCCACCCCATACTTGCGACTCTCGATTGGGAGCCGTGGGAGTTAGGTTCCCCGCATGAAACGTTACGCCGCATTCGATCCGCCAGAATATCTTGCTTGGGCTCCGGAGCCTAAGCTCATAGATGAGTTTAGCCACACACTCTCATTAGACGTAAAGCGAGAAGCCGTCATCGAAGGACTGACGGAGGAGAACTTTCTCTCACTCTATAGAGATCTGCTGCTCACAAGGATCCACGACATCGGCTTGAAGAGATGGGTTCGGACAGGCGTGATCTCTAAGGCGTGGCTCGGCACTGGAGAAGAGGCTGTCACTGTGGGGAGCGTTCGAGCACTTAACGCCCGGCGTGACGTCGTGTCGCCCATGATCCGAAACGCTGGCGCCCTGCACATGATGGGCATGCCCCTAGTTGACATGTTCCGCGGGTACCTCGCCACTGCAGACTCTCCGAGCGGAGGTCGAGATCTTCATATCGGCGACATGGGAGCTGGAATCATCCAACCCATAAGCCACATGGGGACAAGTGCGGCCATCATGACAGGAGTTGCACTGTCGTTCCGGAACCGTGGTGAGGACCGAGTCGCCATGACGTGGGTTGGTGACGGCGCGACAAAATGCGCAGCTTGCCACGAGGGGTTGAACTTGGCCGCTGTCCAAAACCTGCCGGTCATTTTCGTTATCCAAAACAATCAGGTCGCCCTCGGGACCCGGGCAGACGCCCATGGGATTGGAGACCTGCATGCGTGGCCTCAGATGTACGGAATCGAGTCATGGAGTTGCGACGGCAACAATGTACTGGATGTCTACGCAGCAACACGCCTAGCCGCCGCCCTATGTCGAGAAGGTCGGGGGCCTGCCGCCATCGTTGCCGACACCTTCCGCATGGGAGGCCACGCAACGCACGATGAGCGTGAAGCTCGAGACACCTTCGAGCCCGAGTTGTTCGAACACTGGGGCCAACGGGACCCGATCGGCCTTTTCGAGGCTTGGCTGGTCCGAGAAGGCATCAACCTCTCATCCTTAACTCAGATCGAGCATGAAGTAACCCTGGAAATGGATCAGGCGGCCAACCTGGCCCTGGCCTCCCGTGATCGACTACCGTCACCAGAAAAGGCTTTATACGAGGGGATCTCTGAGGGCAGCACCTTGATAGGACTCGAAAATCGTCCCATATGACACAGAATTTACAATGGGCCCTTGAGGGAACAGCTGTTCCTAATATCTTACTGGTCAAGTAAACGTGTTGTTCGCCCTTTTTTAAACTTTTTGATAGAACACGAGATGAACACCCAGACTGTTGTCGTGAGTCAGGATCTGCTTGATCGCGCCCTCGACGACCTCACGGACGAGGAGCTTGTCTCTGCGCACCTTCAGGGGCGTCCAGCGGCATTCCATCGGCTCTACGACAGGTACCGTGATCGTCTCATTCATTTTATAACGCGTAAAACCGGCGACCCGGATCGAGCACAGGACTTGGTTCAGGAAGCATTCATCCGAGTGACCCGGCATTTGCATCGCTTCGACACATCCAAGAAGTTCTCAACTTGGGTATATACCATCGCTGGGAACCTTTCCAAAAATGAACTGAGAAATCGTTCTAGAAGTCCTCTAGTGCTCTTTCAACGCCTCACGAACAACTGGGACGACGACCACCGACCACTTCAGTTCGAAGACTACTCCACCAAGCCTGACGACTTATACAGAAAGCGCTACCTCCGTCGTCTTGTCGAGGATACGGTTCAGACACTCCCAGAGCATCACCAGCTGGTATTCCGCCTCAGAGAGCTCGAGGGTAAGAGCTATGAAGAGATCTCGGACATCACTGGAGTGAACCTGGGTACGGTAAAGAGTCGTCTCCACCGAGCACGGAACTCCTTCGCTCAGCGCATCGAGCCTTTCCTCAACTAAAGACTCGAGGTCACTTTCCTCGGAGACCTTTGCACCACGGTTAAGGGAATGAACAGACTAACTTCGAGGGACGCATGCGGGTGCTTGATTGAGCCTTTCGATGCTTGACGACCTGCGCCAAGCCTTCCGAGAAGCTTTGGACAACTTCCACAAAGAGTTGGGTGGGGATCAAATCTCTGAGACCGCCGATACGCTTTTGATCGGAATGAAAAACGAGATCATCAGTGAGAAAGTTCAAGTCGCTGAGCTACAAGACCAACTCGCAGAGACAATGGCAAAAGTCGC
>DLTN01000073.1:9338-25175 GCA_002500925.1 Gemmatimonadales bacterium UBA7835
GACAACGATACGGCTGGTCTCGCAGGGGATTGGTTATCCAAGGCAAAAGACCAACGAACCATCTTGCTCAAGAAAGCAGAAGCTCTCCAAGACGAGGTCGAATTCCACTCTCAGAGTGTCGACGAGATGCACAGCCGCTTCCAAGAGGCACAGCTGAAACGGGAGACACTCTCCGCCGCCTCTGGAAGGACAGCCGCCTATGAATCAATCACCGACATTGAGGAACTCTTCCACGACCTGGATCGCGTGGCCCGAAGCATCACCGATGATGAGACCAACAACCCGGCCGACGAGATGTCGGGCGAGGACACCTTTCAATTAGAGTTGAACGAGCTTTCATCACGGAACCCACTCGATGCCGATTCAGCTTTAGGCGAGCTGAAGCGAAGAGTGGACGATGCCTAACCCCCGGCTACACGCGACACTCACAAGTACCGGCCACCAGAAAACCGTTGCCTTTGCTAGCGAGGGCGGCGCGATCTCAGGCTACGACAGACAGCACTAAGCCCGCGGCGCCCAGCCTTTTCGGGGTGGTTCCAAGCTTACGGTTCCGATACCTTTGCGGGGCAGATTCCTCCGGAACAACCGACACAAACCCTCCAAGTCATCTATGCAGAACTGGATCGGCATAGCCATCTGGATAGTCATGGGCGCCGCAATCGGGCTCCTGATGCGCGCCGCCATAAATCGGCCGGAAGAACAGCCTGGCCATGCTCAGGTCATCATGCTCCTAGGTGCATTCGCAGCTGTGATCGGTGGCATGCTCGGAGTTGGGATTTTTCACCTATTCGATCCGCTCGCACTAAGTATTGGCGGCATGGCGGGCGCTGTAGCTTTTTCGGTCCTCATGACCTTCATCTATCGCTGGGGCCTGCGCACGCTCATATAGAGCTCCAGGGTCCGGCAGAAGGACACACCCCCTATGTCGGACGTACAGCGATTCATTGATGCCAACCTCGGGCGCTTTCGTACCGAGCTTCACGACTTCCTGCGCATTCCGTCAGTCAGTGCCGACCCCCAGCACAACCAAGACACCCGCGCTGCCGCGGAGTGGTTCTCATCGCAACTGACTGTCGCCGGACTAAAATCAACCGTCTTTGAAACCGCCGGCCACCCTATCGTTTTAGCCGAAAGGCGCACGGCTGACCCGAACGCCCCAACGGTTCTAATATACGGCCATTACGATGTCCAACCGCCCGACCCTCTGGAGCTCTGGCATTCTCCGCCATTTGAGCCGAGCGAGCGCGATGGGCGCATATACGCCCGCGGTTCTGCCGACGACAAAGGTCAGCTCTACATGCATGTGAAGGCCTTAGAAGCATACCACGCCACAGGAACAGAGCTGCCCATCAACGTCGTCTTGATCGCAGAAGGAGAGGAAGAAGTGGGCTCGCCGAACCTTGTGCCATTCATATTAGAGCATGCAGATAAACTCGAGTGTGAAGTCGTGCTAATCTCCGACACAGGAATGTACGCCGAAGGGATTCCCTCGATCGGGTTTTCTCTCCGTGGCTTAGCGTATTTCGAAATCCACGTGCACGGAGCCAATAGCGACCTGCACTCCGGAGAGTTCGGTGGCGCCGTAGCTAACCCTGCGAACGTGCTAGCCGAGGTCATCGCATCTCTCCATCGAGATGACGGATCTATAGCGATCGAAGGTTTCTACGACAACGTGCTCGCATGGGATACTGAAACTCTAGAGGAAATAGGAAACTTACCCCACTCAGACGACGAGTTTTCCAAGGCACTCGGCCTTGATCAGCTGACAGGAGAAGATGGATACGAAACTCTGGAGCGCCTATGGATTCGTCCTACCTGTGATGTATGTGGATTTCTTTCGGGCTACACTGGTGAAGGTGCGAAGACAGTGCTCCCTAATCACGCAATGGCCAAAGTCAGCTTCCGCCTCGTCCCAGACCAGAATCCCGATCGGATCCATCAGTTACTCAAAGCTCATATCTCCACCCTAAACCTGACCGGTGTTCGAGTGGACGTTTTGGAGCTCCACGGAGGGAGACCATGGCGAACCAGCGTAGAAGGTCCGGCCTTTGAAGCAGCGTCAGAAGCACTGGAGGAAGCGTTTGGAACCAAGCCGGTTCCCATGGGTGGCGGAGGTTCTATTCCGATCGTGATCGAATTCGAAGAAAAATTGGACGCGACGGCGCTCCTAGTAGGGTTTTCTCTCCCAGGGTGCAACCTGCACGCGCCAAATGAGTGGTTGTCGATAGACAACTATGAAAAAGGGATCGTTGCTCTGGCACGGCTGTACCCTAAGCTCGTCAAGGTCGAGACTAGCTCGTAAATCCAAATGCGCCTCGTCCCCACCAATCCACTTCAAGTCAGTGATACATTGGGCAACAACGTGGTAGCCAATTCAGCTACATGACGACTATGAGCAGAGAAGGCGGATGAGTACCCCTGGTACTTTAAACCAGAAAGAGAGGACAATACCGCTCCTCGCCGTTGATACGGGAGGAACGTTCACCGACCTGGTTTTACTCACCGATGGTGAGATCCAGACCTTGAAGGTGCCCTCCACGCCCAATGACCCCTCACAAGCAGTTCTCGACGGCATCAAACAGATCCTCGGGGAACGCGCCGACTTTGTACTCCTACATGGCTCTACTGTGGCGACAAATGCCCTGCTCGAAAGACGCGGCGCTCGTGTAGCCCTAGTGACGAACGAAGGCTTCGAGGACGTCATCGAGATAGGACGTCAAAACAGACCGCAACTCTACGCATTGGTTGGTCACCGTCCTCCCCCCTTAGTAGCTCGGGACGATCGGATTGGTGTACCCGGTCGTATAGGGCCGCAGGGCGAAGAGCTTGAACCACTCAACGAAGAACGCTTAGCTGGTCTCGCAGATGAAATTCTTGAGCGAGGAGCTGAATCCGTTGCTATCTCTCTTTTACACTCTTATGCGAACTCTGCCCACGAACAAAAAGTCTCAAAAGCAATCGCTGAAGGGCTCGCTGACTACATGCTCCCAATCTCGGTCTCTAGTCAGATCGTGCCAGAATTCCGAGAATATGAAAGAACTTCAACGACGGTACTGAACGCTTACGTGGCTCCAATAATGGATCGATATCTAGGTCGACTAGCACGGGAGGCTGGTGCGGCAAGACTTTCGATCATGGGCTCAAATGGAGGAGCACTAACAATCGAGCGGGCACAACGTGAACCTGTTCACACGGTGCTGTCGGGTCCAGCTGGAGGGGTCGTCGGGGCTCTTACATGGGGGGATCGAGCTGGATTCGATTCAGTCCTATCTTTCGATATGGGAGGCACGTCAACTGACGTATCGCTCTGCCCGGGCCGACCCCTTCGAACACGTGAGTTTTCGATTGGCGGACAGCCGGCAGCTATTCCTGTGATCGATATCCACACAGTCGGAGCTGGAGGGGGATCTATAGCACGTGTCGACCTTGGGGGAGCCTTACGAGTCGGTCCGCGGAGCGCGGGCGCCCAACCTGGGCCTATCTGTTACGGGCTAGGGGGCAAGGAGGTCACGGTAACCGACGCGCACGTCTGGCTAGGCCGACTTCCAGCGGATGCCTTCCTTGGTGGGACCCGGTCACTCGATCGAAATGCAATCCAGGGGCCTCTGCGAGAGATTGCTCAAGCTCTCGACATGACTCTGGACCAAGCTGCCGAAGGCGTTCTCGCGGTCGCGGACACGGCGATGGAAAGGGCATTGCGAGTCATTTCTGTAGAGCGTGGATATGATCCAGTAGACTTCGCAGTCGTGGCTTTCGGTGGAGCTGGAGGGCTTCACGTTGCCGAGCTTACGAGGCGCCTCGGTTCGCGCCGGGCACTCGTGCCGCCTGATCCCGGATTGCTTTCTGCGTATGGAATGCTGGCCTCACCGGTCACCCAAGAGGCCTCGCGAACAGTGCTCCTCAATACTGAAACGCCAGACTTAGAAATCCGACTTTTCGCTGCCCTAAGTGACCTGGAGGAGAGCGCGCGTAAATCGATGGCAGAAGAAGGCGTTGAACCGAGTTCAATCAGTGTGGAAAGATGGGTCGATGCGCGCTACCAAGGGCAGAGTTTTGAGCTCAGTGTCCCAGTCGAGGGCTGGGACGAAGGGTTCCATACAGCACACCACGAGCGTTATGGGTATAAACGAGAACAAACTCCGGTGGAGGCTGTAACGCTGCGAATCATCGCATCTGCTCCACCTCACAATCTGAGAGCTACGCCGTTACCGGCCATGGGGAACGCGGCCCAAATGAGACCCGTATCGCTCGTCTACGGTGGGATAAAACACGAGGCGATGAGCCTGTGGCGAAGCGAGTTAGGCCCGAAAGACATCCTGCATGGGCCACTTGTGGTGCAAGAATACAGTGGAACAGTATGGGTGCCCCCTGATTGGACCATGAGCGTCGACGAGTGGGGCACCCTCCACCTGACAGCAGACTAACGACCCACCACTTTCTATCTTTTGGGCTTTCGCCTAAAGGCGCGGAATCCAAACGCACATGATCTAGCATGAGCCCAGACGTCAGCAAACGCTCCAGGACCCGATCTAAGGAAAACGAAGCCCCCGAGCATGGGGTGTCGTCATCAAACGTCACGAGGGAATCGGACTCAGAGCCGCCATACATACTGGCTCTTATAGCGGGCTTGGCAGTATTTGTGCTCTACGCGACGACTTTAGCACCAACGACAGCATTCTGGGATACCAGTGAGTACATAGCCACTGGGGAAATTATGGGTATCCCCCATCCACCGGGGAACCCACTCTTTGTGGTACTGGCGCGTGCGTGGTCGATACTCCTTAGCCCGCTCGGGTTAGCCGCGGCAGTGAAGATCAACCTCTTCAGTTCCTTCATGAGTGCAGCGGCCCACGCATTCTGGTTCCTCGTCGTGCACCATATCCTGAGGCATTTCTCGGAGAAACGCAGTGTCCGTCTCGTAGGCGCAACTGCTGCGGTATTAGTGAGCGCGACTGCCTTCACTGTCTGGAATCAGTCGAACGTCAACGAGAAAGTATACACAGTATCGCTTCTCACGATTGCCTTACTGTCATGGCTAATTGTCCGCTGGCAAGAACACCTCGGACAAGGCAAAGAAGACGACAATCTTCTGATTCTTATGGTGTTCGTGCTCGCCCTGAGTGTTGGGAACCATCTAATGGCATTCCTGGCTGCCCCCGCCATCATACTCTTTGTCCTGTGGGTACACCCTCGCACACTAGTGAACTGGCGTTTGTATGTAGGAGGGTTGGCGGCCGCCATCCTCGGCCTGTCGATCCACCTCTTCCTGCCAATACGGGCAGGACTCAGTCCAGTTATCAACGAAGCCGCTCCGACCTGTCCTGATATAGGATCAGCTATCACCGCCGTGGTCAGCTACGGAAAATCTGGGTGTGCGGCACTCTCAGAAGCACTGAACAGAACCCAGTATTCCAAGCCATCCTTGGTGCTCCGGCAAGCACCCCTGACTGATCAGTTCTTGAACTACCTTCAGTACTTCGACTGGCAGTGGGCAAGGTCATTAGGGGGTGAACAGGGGGTTTTTGCTCGCATCCGTCTTCCATTCACAATGCTCTTCACTGGACTCGGAATCTGGGGTGCTGTGGAACATTACCGGCGGGACAAAGCCAGTTTCATATACATCGCCACGCTGTTTGCAACTCTTTCGGTCGCTCTGATCTACTATCTCAACTTCAAGTACGGGTATTCACTCCTCGCTCCCGTTGCGGACCGGTCGCTGCATGAAGTTCGGGAGCGTGACTACTTCTTTATAGTGAGCTTTTCTGTGTGGGGGCTTTGGGCCGGAATGGGTATAGCCAGTTTGTGGAAAGAAACGGCTAATGAAGGCGGATTGGGGCTAAGGAAAGCGAGTCCAATTCTCCTGCTGGCCCTAATACCCCTAGGTCTCAACTGGGGCTGGGCGACCAGAACATATGACTACGCTGCTCGGGACTGGGCCTACAACCTGCTCATGAGCGTCGAACCATATTCGGTCTTATTCACCAACGGTGACAACGACACCTTCCCTCTCTGGTACCTGCAAGAGGTAGAAGGTATCCGAAGGGACGTCACGGTCATTGTAACGTCATATCTCAACACAGACTGGTACACAAAGCAACTCAAGAGGCTCACGGAGCCTTGCCGCGACGTCGACCCTGCGTCGGACTGGAGCGTGATCAAGTGCCAGAGGCCATACGACCCAAGTAACACACCGGCAGCATACGTCACGGAACTGGGGAAAGCGGGGAACCAGACGCCAATCATAATCCAATCGATCTCTCCACCTACGAGGAGCATTCTCCCCCTCACGGACCAGCAGATCGAAGAGGCCTCGATGGCTTTTACGCGTCTGGACCAAGGCGTAGCGATCCAGATCGGCAATATTGAAGCCCGTCTACCAAGCGGCATGCTCCTACAGCCATGGCAACGTTTTGCCCTAACGCTTCTAGTAGAATCCATAGACGACAGACCTATCTACTTCGCGTCCAGCGGAAATGCAGCGGCCTCTCTTGGCGTCCAATCCTACCTCGTGCGCCAAGGCCTAGCATTCCGATTGAGTAACGGTCCGCCGGCAGATAACCCCCGGTTCACAGCACTGACTGGATCGCCATATGTCCCGGTGACAGGCGAGTTCGTTGACCGAGCCCGGACAGCGCTCCTAGCCGACCAGGTCTTCATCCATCGTGGTGACATCCCCCAGTGGGATCACTGGCCAGATATAGCCACGATTGGGATCCCAAACTATTACTCATGGGTCTACCTCTCTCTTCTAGAAGTAGCCATTAAGTATGGGGACATTGAGGCTCGAGACCGGTACGAGGTTCTCTCACAGCTGTGGCAGACCCTAGGCACTCCAGAACAGACCGGCCTATAGTCTCACCACAAGGGTCATCCCCCTAAATCCACTACAACCCCCAAGTCTTCCCGTTCTGCGACCTCCAGCACTAGAGAAGCTACAGCCAGGTCTTGGACTGCATTACCCACCGATTTGAAGAACGTGATTTCTTCGCTGTCTCGTCGACCTTCCTTCTCTCCGAGCAGAATCTCGCCAATCTCAGCATGCATGACGGATTCGTCCACAACACCGTCTCGGATTGGTCCAACGATATCCCCGGCCTCATCTAGGATAGCATCCCGCTGGTCAACAACCACCCGAGCTCGTTTTATCAGTTCTGCGTCTACCTCACGCATGTCGATGGTAAAAGATCCGACACCCGTCACGTGAGTGCCAGGTTGGATTTGACAGCCGTTGAAGACTGGAGTTGCGCTACTTGTGGCTGCAATCACGATATCGGCACCGGCGATCGCCATATCAGGATCGCTCAACCCACGGGCAGCAACACCCTCAAGTTCTGAAGCGAGTTGATGCGCACTGGTTCCGCCCAATGAAACCACTCGTACTTCTTGAATATCACGAACGCACCGGACAGCCTCTAGCTGAGTCCGCGCCTGAACACCGGCACCGAAGAGTGCCACTACAGATGAATCCTTTCGCGACAGGACTTGAGCTGCCAGTCCGCCGATGGCTCCAGTCCTAAGAGCTGTAAGCCAAGTCCCGTCCATCAGAGCTAACGGCCTGCCCGTTACGGGGTCCATGATCAGGACGACTGCGTGTATCACCGGTAACCCATTAGTCACATTATCCGGATTCACCGACACAACCTTAGCACCGGCTTGGCCTGACGGTTTCATGTGCGCCGGCATAAAGAGCGAAACACCGAACTCTGTTTCAAGCCCGAGCCTTATCGGTACGGTCGCCTGACCAGACGACAGGGCCAAGAAAGCATCACGCATCGCTTCGATCGCTTCCGGCATATCTACTGCCTGACGCACATCAGATTCAGATAGGATTCGCATTTGCATAGAGCTTGTATTGAGTGCAGAGTGCTCTCAATTGTAAAGACATGAAGCCCCAAGGACACAGATGCAAAGAGAGTGTTTAGATGTACTCGTGGTCGGAGCAGGAGCATTCGGCGCAGTCTCGGCGCTCGACCTCGCTCAGAGAGGGCACCATGTAACTATACTCGATCGAACGACCGGGCCCCATCCAAGCGCCTCATCAACCGACATAAGCAAGATGATCCGCATGGATTATGGATCGGATGTCTTTTACCACGACCTCGCAGATCACTCGCTGAACATATGGGAGCAGTGGAACGAGGAGTGGCCGAAGCGCTTGTATCACCCCGAACACTTTCTAGTGCTCGCTGCCGCTCCATTTGAACCTGGGAGCTTTGAATTCGAAAGCGAACGTGTTCTTCGGGAGCGGGGATATACACCCGAGCGATTTAATGCCGCACAACTCGCCGCCAAATGGCCGGCATGGAATGCCAGCCTTTATCCCCAAGGTTATCTAAGTCCCCGAGGGGGCTGGGCAGAGAGTGGCGCAGTCGTATCGCGTCTGCTGGAATCGGGGCGGAGCGAGGGGGTCCAGTTTGTCCAAGGGCAACTCGACGAAGTGCTGAGTAAGGGCTCCCAGGTGTCCGGTGTCCGCTATCGAGAGCGGGGTGGATCCATGAATACCCTAACAGCAGATCGAGTGGTGGTGGCAGCAGGCGCGTGGACACCGATTCTTCTCCCTTGGCTAGAGGATACTCTCAAGCCGATAGCTCAACCCATCATACATTATGGGGTAGAGAACCCATACCGGTGGCAGAGCCCAATCTTTCCGCCGTTTGCAGCTGACACGGCTGGCTCTGGATGGTACGGATTCCCCTCTCTACAAGACGGCCGTCTCAAGCTTGGTCACCACGGAAATGGACGCGTTGTCGACCCCGACTCGCGAGGGGAGGTATCCAAAGAACACCTAGACCACGCCCGATCTTTCCTGCGCAGTTCACTACCCGAACTCGCAAATGCTCCTGTGGTCGGAACTAGGGTATGCCTTTACTGCGATACCTTCGACGGTGATCTGTGGATCGGTGAGGATCCCGGAAGATCAGGGCTCATCGTTGCTGCTGGCGGTAGTGGCCACGGCTTTAAGTTCACACCGATGATCGGTAGAATCGTTGGAGACGTGTTGGAAAAGCGGGACAACCGATGGCTTTATCGATTTGATTGGCGCGAGCGAGGAGAGCCAAGAAAAGAAGCAGCTCGGTTACAAATCTAGACTCCAGCTAAACAGGGATCCGATGAAATTCATCTATACAAAAGAAGGGACAGAGCCGGCCGGACACTACAGTCAGGCGGTGGTTTACGGCGGCGTCGTTTACGTCTCGGGCATGCTGGGTAAAGACCCGAAGAACCCAGACGCACACCCAGGCGACGCTGCTCAGCAGGCACGCCAGGCTCTCACCAACGTAGAAGTTGTACTCCAGGAGGCGGGATCCAGCTTGAAGTCTGTGGTGCGAATGATGGTATACGTATCAGGCATAGAGCACTGGAGCGCGGTAAACGAAGTCTATGCCGATGTCATGGGTCCCCATAAACCCGCTAGAGCGATCGTGCCGGTTAAGAGCTTTATGGATCCCTATGTAGTGGAGATAGTCGCAACCGCTGCTCTAGGAAGCTGACTAGCAGAAAGTCGCAGGTAGAGACCCAGTCGCAATTACTCGGCCGACTAACCTGGGGCGATCACATCGCAGCAGGCACAAAGCCGCCCCTTTTTACAGTATCTGACGACCCGGAGCGGATCTCAATCCGACCCGGACCTGATGAGGCCGGGCGAAGGACCGGACCTGTTACCGCCTCGTCGTCACGCACCTCCAATACGTAGTCAAAAAGCTCTGGGCGAACATCGACGGCATCTCCTCGACTGAATAGAACGATCCGGGGAACTTCACTTAGCAACTGTTTAGTGAGAACAAGGGCGCGAATACGAGCCTCGGCGTCTAGAGAATCGAAAGGATGTTCGATTGCCAAGCTGGCGACAATCCGACCCTGAGCCGAAACCAGAGAGGCCACTGCTAGTCTGATCGCGATGCGGCCGAGCGCCAAGTCTTCTTCTGAGAGCGGGGTAAGCGCGCCGTCGCTTCCTTGAAGACGGACGACTTCGCCTTCGAACGTAAGTGCCAAAACACGCCCACCGGACACTCTTGATACGAAGCGCGAGGCTCGATCGAGAAGCAGGTCTTTCGAACGAGCAATCCGAGCAACCCGGACCCTAGTGAGCGCAGCCGCTACTGCCCCCTTTATATCATCAAGCTCATGTGGAAGTGGGACCTGAGCCCCCTCAAGTTCCCCAATCCTTACCCGAAGGACTTCTAACCGCTCTGATCCGGCCTCCACTGCAGCGTGTAGCCTCAGTGCCGTGCGCTCTAGATCCTGGAGATGCTTTGGTTTCATCTCGAGCTGCTCCCACCTGCTCCTCCACCAAGTCCCATCCTGAACAACCGATTCCCATTCTTCCAATAGCTCTGTTAGCACCTCTTCGTAGTGGCTCTCCAGAACCCTGCCGCAAGTTGGACACGGTGCTTCCGAACCTCTGGCTTCCATACCGCGGAGGCGACTTCTCAACTCTCGAGCCCGATCTCGATATGCGAAGAGAGTGGTTTCCGCATCTTGACGCTCTCGCAGCCAGTCCATGATTGCTACTTCCAAATCTCCGTCTACCTCTGTCACATTAGCTCTGCTAGCAAGTAACTCGCGCTGTGCCGTCTTAAACTCGGCTGCAACCTGTTCTGGACTAATGCCTCCCGCTCCCTTCATCGGGTTCCGGGGTGAAGACGAAGCCGCCTCTGATGGCAGTGTCGCACCTAAAGATTCCAAAGCAGCATCAACAAGGCTCACACCACGGCTTTCCGCAACGGCATCGATCGCCCTTCTTAGCGAACCGTCCAAAGTCTCCCCATCGGTTCCACTCCACCATCGCGAAAGAGCCGTTTCTGGGCCTGTACTTCCTGCACCTCTGAAGAGGTCGGCTACCCCTCTACGCGCGCGCCCTCCTCCTCCAAGGATCGCTGTTAACCCGATCGGAATCGACGTACTCACTCTGCCAATCCCGGAGACCACCCCATCAAGAGCTTCAACTGCGCCGATTGGCCGATCCGGTGATACGGGCGAGATCCCTTGCAGTATTTCTGTAATCACACGTTCGGTCTCCAGGCTGCGCTTCCCGTCGTGCTCGAGCTCGGCTAGGACAGTGTTACGCACCTGATCCGCATAATCGACGGGAAGCCAGGCTTCCGCCGGAACGTGAAGATCCTTTTCAGCTTCGACGGCCAAGTGAAGTGCTTCGCCCCTCAGAGCACGCAAAGGCTCACCCTGCAGTGCAAGTAGGTCGCTAGGTCTCGCCCCTTGTAAGCGAAGCCTAACGATCTTATCCGTGATACCACCTGGCACCTCACCGAGCACTTCTCTTACTCTTCTTTTCACCCGATCCGGATCTCCTGGTGGTCCAACCTTCACTGGCGCAAGCGCAACTACAGGGCGAACAGGAATAGTGTGGAAGGAGACCTGACCAGTCTCGAGATTTGCCGTCAAGAAACCTTTCTCATCGCCTGCCTCCTCCCAAGGATCTAGCGCCACGCGCTCGAGTGAGCCCGGATACCTCACTCGCTGCGACAACTTCCTTCGCCGATGCTCTCCACCCAACGCAACGTAGTCCCATTCCTCAGGATCAATCATGATCCCGGCATCCTCTCCACGAGCGGCCTCCGCGTGCATCACCAAAAGATTCCAGCGCATACGAGGGTCTGGATCGGGCAAAGGAGGAGCACTGCGTACCACTGCGCGGTAGGGTACCAAGCAAGCGTTCAGACCCAGGCGATCGATCTCGACCCGTTGAGTTCGTGCCGTTACAGCATCCACATTGGCAAGAGTGTCTAGCACTGCGAGTGCTCCCGGATCTCCAGATCGACGTGGCGTGTCTCTGGGACCTGCCACCATCAGTACTCGTGTACCTGGCAGCCCAGTACTCATTGACTCTAGACCTCTAGCTAGTGCTACTATAGCACTAGCTGGCGGATCAGGACGGTCAAAGACGTCCCCTGCCACCACCACCACGTCCGGCTGTAGTCTGATTATTTCTTGAACAGCTCGTTCGAATGCCGCCGCGACATCACGCTCACGCATATCTGCTCCCCGGACCACGCGCCCGTAAGCGCGAAATCCGAGGTGAAGATCCGAAAGGTGAGCGATTATCACGCGCTCAAGATCTTCTGCGGCAGACTGGATCCTGCCTCCAGCGCAAGCCGGGTAGTACATGGAATGCCACGTCGAATACTGTCGAAATTGTAGGCTTGGGATTCACCAAAAATAAGACCACTCACTTCATCCATCGGGAACGATTGATTCATCCTTTCGATGGACTCAAGGTACCCCTGTGGTATACCAATGCATCCCGCTCCGTAACAGAAGAATGCTCAACGCGACCGATCAGAATGGTATGGTCCCCTCCCTCCAGAAGCTCATAACGTGAACACTCTAGCCAAGCAGTCGCTCCATCTATTAGCGGAACGCCAAGGGTCCCGGCCCGCCAAGCCGCTCCCTTGAAACGATCTCTAGAAGGCTCCGCAGCGAAACGGTCTGCTACTGCTCGCTGATTTCCCGCCAAGACGTTCACCGAAAAATTGTCTGAGGCGATTAACCGGTCATGCAATGTCGATGTTTGCCCAATACACACCAAGATTAGGGGGGGGTTGAGCGAGAGCGATGTAAAAGAATTCACAGTTAATCCAAAGGGGGCACCGGCTGGTTCACTTGCTGCGACGACCGTAACGCCCGTCGGATAAGAACTCATCACCTCTCGGAGTGAAGCATTTCCGTCGACATGCTGGTCCATTAGAAGCTTGCTCACCGGGGGGTCCAGACTAGCTTGTGCCCTCGTAACCGAGTCAGAATTCCAAGATCAGAGGCAGTGCCACAAGATTGATGCAAAAGCACTTACTAGTAGTGGCGGTGATCTTAACGACGGGTACCGGCTGCGACAACGTAGAGTTTGGGGGCCTTGACATCGCACTTCGAGCTCCTGAATCAGCGACTGGGCGGACCAGGGTGGCCCTGGCGCCCCTTGAAACCGCAGAGGAACCCGACACTGATAGGGCACTCCTCTTAGCAGGTATGAGACAAGGAGCTACAGGTCGATTCATCGTTGTTGGTGAAGTTGATTCGGATACCCTCCGACCCTTTCCCAACGAGCAACTTTCGGGCAGTGAAGAGCGAATGGCCAAGCTAATAGGCCCTGGTTCAGAATGGGCAGTCTTTTCCGAAGGCGTGCGTGTAGGTCGGATGATCGCTCAGTCGACCAGCCCTGCCATCGGATTCTGTGGTGCGCGCACTGCCATAAGTGGTGTGGTGGAGCTTGTTGCAACAGCAGCGAATGCCGAACGGCTGCTGGCAATGCCCGCGGATGAAGTCAATCAACCATATGAAGAATACCGAGAGATCTCTGACACTTATGAGCAACGCGTAGCGACCCTCGCCATCGCAGGGGACGCGATTCCAAGGTACGGTGCGCAATGGCCCGAGCTAGGAATGCTAAATGCGAGAGACCACATACAGGCCTTTCAACTCCGAAATACTCCAGGACAGTCTATAGCAGCCACCTTCATGATTGGCGACAACCTAGAGGTCGGAGACCCAGGGCAAGGTGCCTATTCACTTTTCGTCATGGGGCATGAGAATGACTCGGGATACGTGGAGTCTTACACGTGGTTCCATGATACCGCGGAAGATGGAAAAGCCGCGCCGCGATATTTCGACCACCTAGACTGGGATGGTGACGGATTGGACGAGATACTGCTGGACGTGTTCGGAGATCAAAAGCGGTCGTTCGCTGCACTGTCTCGTCAGGATGACCGCTGGGTCCGCACTTACCAAGACAACTGTGCCGAGTCGTGATTGAAAGCTAGAAACTCCTTCAACGAATCAGAAGACACGAACTCAGTACTCGGCTTGTTCTTCTGCCTCGGCCCGGAGAAAGCGATAGCTCTCATATCGAGACCTTGCAATCGCGCCCTTACCAACTTCTTCAAGGACTGCGCAGCCGGGCTCGTGTAAATGTGTACAGCCTCTAAATCGGCAACTGACTGCGCTCTCAGCAAACTCTGGAAAGTGTGAGCCCACCTTCTCCGGGTCTACAGACCAAAGGCCCACGTCACCAAAACCAGGTGTGTCTGCAACTAATCCACCACACTCCAGCGTGATCAGTCGAGAGCCCACCGTGGTATGGCGTCCTGTCCCGGTCTTTTGAGACAGCCGGCCGACTCGAAGCTGAAGCCCCGGATCGACGACATTGAGTAAGGATGACTTCCCAACACCAGAGGGTCCGATAAATGCAGAGGTTCCAGAGCACAGTTCACGGTGCAGCTCAACAACACCTTCTCCTGAAGGCACACTCGTAACCAATACTTTGTAACCAAGCCCTCTATAGAGAGTCAGCCAAGTCTCTTCGAGTTCCTCTGTGCCCTCCAAATCTGCTTTGTTGAAGATTAGCAAGGGGCGCATTCCGCTGGCGTGGACCAAGGTCAGCATTCGATCAATCAGCTGAGTGGAGCCCCGAGGCTCACGGAGCGCTATCACCACGAACACATGATCCAGATTAGCCGCAAGGATTTTAGGCGCCCGCCCCCGCCCTCTCCGTACTAGTTCGGTCTGCCGTTTTGCAACTAACTCAATGGTCACTTCATTGCCGTCCACCAGCACTTCCACCCTGTCCCCAATGACCACGACTCGACCAGTGCGATCTTGCTTCTTTAAGCGTCCGCGGAGGGACGCATCTACTCGTTCCCCGGTCTCTAGGACCACTGTGTAGATGCCCCCACCCGTCTCATGCACAACGCCGAGGAACGTACCCGAACCAATCATATGTTCATGAAACAAAGAACCCCAGTCGGAGCGCAAGACTCCGACAGGGGCTGCTCAACCGTGGGGCCGGACACCAGGCCCCACGTATCACGCGGCGAAGGACTCCAGTGCGCCGCCCTTTCCACCTTCCCGCAGACGACGCAAGGCACGATCCCGAAGCTGGCGGATTCGCTCGCGCGTCACGCCAAGCATGTTGCCTATTTCCTCCAGCGTATGTTCCCTCTCGCCTTCGAGACCAAAGTACAGCCGAAGAACTTTCGCATCTCGTGGCTCAAGAGTCTCAAGAGCCTCCGTGATGGTTTCCGTTAAAAGCCGGCTCTCAACCTCGACCTCCGGCTCTGCGGCCTCTTCCGTTATAAACCGCTCAACGAGCTGAGAATCCTCGGAGTCACCGATGGGGGCGTCCAGCCTTATTTCCGCAGAATTCAACGTCTGGAGAGACTCGACCAACTCTGGAGTCAGATGGGTAGCCTCGGCCAGCTCGTCGGTGGTCGGCTCACGGCCCTTTTCCTGCTTCAGTCGTTCCTTTTCCCGGAAAATTCGCGCGAGGTCGCTCGCCCGATTTAGAGGCACGCGAACGGCCCGGCCGTGATTCGCCAAAGAGGCAAGAATCGCCTGTCGGATCCACCAAACAGCATAGCTTATGAATTTTACGCCCTGCTCCGGATCAAACTTTCGGGCAGCCGTAACTAGGCCCACGTTCCCTTCTTGGATGAGATCTGTCAGAGAGACGCCGCGATTTTGATATTTCTTTGCGACACTGATCACGAAACGCAGGTTTGCCCGAGCAAGCTCCTGAATGGCATCCTGATCACCCTTCTGGGCAAGTGCCCCGAGCTCTTTTTCACGTTCTGGAGTGATAAGCTCGTGCCGGCTGACATCTCGTAGATACTGATCTAGAGCGCTCTGTTCCTCGACGCTGGCGTCGAACCCCGAAAGAAGATTTCCTTTCCCCCGGCGCTTGCGACGCTTCGTCGTCGTAGCCTCAGCCATCGTGTTGCGTTCTCCTTCCAGCCCAAGGCACTCCGGTCAACCGGGCAGGCCCGGCTTCACTGGTGTGACTTGCACTTCCGTCTCTCAGAGTAAATCGTAAACTCCTAAGCCGTATATTTT
>DLTN01000015.1:0-4166 GCA_002500925.1 Gemmatimonadales bacterium UBA7835
AAGGGAGATGATATGAGATACTGCGGATGCTTCTTGGCTCTTTTGGTATTAGTTGCGCCGGCCTCATCGCAGCAGACGGGCCCGATTTACGATCTTGACGGGCTGATTGTCACTGGAGTGCCAGAACCTCGGTCCGAATCGTCCATAGGTGGGACCGTGACTGTCCTCGAAGGACGAGAACTCAGTGAGCGTGGGATAACTCGAGTGGTCGATGCCCTGCGAACAGTGCCTGGTGTCGCCGTCGTAGAAAGCGGATCCTTCGGCGGTGTGGCTTCACTCTTCCTAAGAGGAGCGGAGAGTGATTACGTCCAGGTCCTGATTGATGGTGTTCAAGTGAACCAGCCGGGGGGTGCTTTTGATTTCTCCGGATTGACTACACATAACGTGGAGCGCATCGAGGTGCTGCGTGGGCCAGCGAGTGCCCTCTACGGCTCAGATGCGGTTGGTGGCGTGGTCCATATCATTACCCGGAGTGGCTCGGGCTCCCCAACTTCGGCTGCCTCCATAACGGGAGGGAGCTATGGGGGTCGGTTGTGGTCGCTTGATCTGCGGGGAGGGACAGAGAGTGTGTCGTACGGGTTTGGCCTCTCAGATAGCGAGACAGACGGCATCCTAGCTTTCAACAATGGATTTCAGAACCGAGAGTTAAGCGGTGTCGTTCGATTCTTACCGGATACCCGTTCACGGATTGAGTTGGCGACGCGACTTGGGGGACGTGAGTTCCATTATCCCACCGATGGATCAGGGAATGTGGTGGACCAAAACGCGTTCACTTTTGCCGACGAAGTCACACTAGGCCTCGACGCTGAACGACAGGTTTCGGAGAGAGTCCGCGTTGAACTTTCGCTTTCATCCTTCGCGTCAGACGGTGGCACAGACGATGCGATCGACAGCGGAGCCGACACGCTGGGCTTCTATGGCTACACGAGCCTTAACTCTCTCGAGCGGACACGAGTGCGCGTCCAGTCCCATGTACTTTTTTCTAGCTCGACCTCAGGCACACTCGGCGCTGAGTTGTCTGATCAGAAGCAGCGATCCTTCAGCGAATCCCTGAGTCAGTACGGGCCTTCGAGTGGTGAGAGCCAAAACACTCGTACCAACAGAGCAGCGTTTCTTCATGTTGCTTCAGGTCTTGAGGCAGTGGATCTCAATGCGGGCGCTCGGATCGAAGATAACGAGTTGTTCGGAAGGACCTCCACCTGGCAAGTTGGAGCTTCATGGGGGTATGCTGAAGGTGGCCGCTTCCGTGCCTCGGCGGGTACCGGTATCAAGGAGCCCACCTTTTTCGAGAACTACGCGACTGGCTTCACAATCGGAAACCCCGACTTAGCGCCGGAGCGTTCGTCTTCGTGGGAGGTCGGCTGGGAGCAGGGCTTATTAGACGGAGCTGTGCATTTTTCTGGGGTGTGGTTTGATCAGGATTTCCAGGATCTGATTCAGTACACATTCTCCCCGCCGAATCCGGGAGACCCCAACTATTTCAACGTTGCGGAAGCGAGTGCGCGAGGGCTTGAGGCTGGCATGAGTATATCGAGTGGTGCCCTGACGGCAGGCGGTGATTTTACCTGGCTTGCTACCGAGGTGATCGACTCGGGTTTCGATTCAGGAGAAGGTGCCACTTTTGTCGAAGGTGAGGCGTTGCTGCGAAGACCTAAGTCTGTGGTCGGGGCTTCAGTCTCTTACCGGTGGAACACTGGGGCCACAGTGAACTCATCGATCCGGAGAGTTGGGGAACGCCAGGACCGTGATTTTGGCTCATATCCAGCGGCACCAGTAATCCTAGAATCATACACACTGCTTGATGCTAGTGCGGAGATTCCTTTGTTAACTTCAGGGAATCGCTCGCGCCTCTCTCTTACCCTGCGAGCCAGTAACTTGCTCGATGCTGAATACGAACAGGTCTTTGGGTTCGCAGCGCCAGGTCGTCAGGTATACCTCGGTGCGAAGGTTGGCTTGGGAGGCGGTAGCTAGACGATTCGAGGACGGACGTCCAAGGCTCTGATGGCAGTGTTACAGAGACGTTTGTGCGGAGGGTCGGCCGATTCAGCCGGCCCTCCGCTGTTTCCTCTTCATGAAGTCCATCATGATGTACTGACCGAGTGTCATCGTGCTCGTGAAGTAAGCCTTGCCACGCGCGATCTCCGAAAGCTTCTGAACGAACTGCACGAGGTAGGGGTCCTCAGCGAGCATGAAAGTGTTGATCGGGATACCCCCCTTACGGCATGCGGCTACTTCGTCGAAGGTTCGTTTTAGGATGATCGGGTCGAGGCCTCCAGAGTTCACGTAAACACGACCGTCAGGCAGCGTCATAGCACTAGGCTTTCCATCGGTGATCATGATGATCTGCCTCATGTCCTTCTTCTGCGTGCTAAGTATCCTTCGTGCTATTTCGAGTCCTTCAGCCGTGTTTGTGTGAAATGGACCGACCTGCGCTTTTGCCAACTGTGAGAGCGGGATTTCCTCAGCGCGATCTCCGAATGTGACGACACGTAGCGTGTCCCCAGGGAACTGAGTCCGGATCATGTGGGACATTGCTAACGCGACTCGCTTAGCTGGGGCGAATCGATCCTCGCCATAAAGGACCATTGAGTGGCTTATGTCGAGGAGAAGAACGGTGGCGCACGAAGAGCGGAACTCAGACTGATGCACCATCAGATCGCTATAGTCTAAATCTAGTGGGACCTCCAGGCCTTCTCGCTCGATCGCGTTCTTGAGCGTAGCCGGGATGTCTAGGTTCATTGTGTCCCCAAATTCGTAGGGGCGCGAAGCGGCTTCGGCCTCTATGCCCGTTGCCAGGTGAGGGGTGTCGTGGGAGCCGGCGTTTGATTTTCCGAGGGCACCTAGAAGCCCTTTTAGGGCTCGGTAACCGAGGAAGTCGACGCCTTTTTGGGTGAGGTTGAAATTTACTTGCTGTGCGGCCTGCTTGGCCTCGTCTATGTCACCTGCTCCTGTTACGTCGTAGGTAGCCCCAGGCATCTGGGCTTGGCCGCTTTCGAGGTTTATGTATCCCTCTTCAGTCATGCGCTGCACAAGGTCGTCGAGAAGCTCCGCTATTTTCTGCCGCACGGCGTCATCGTTCTCACCTTCGCCGCGCAGTTCCTCAAGCATTTCATGTGTGAGTT
Organism: Gemmatimonadales bacterium UBA7835; assembly: GCA_002500925.1. Lineage (GTDB taxonomy): Bacteria > Gemmatimonadota > Gemmatimonadetes > Longimicrobiales > Gaopeijiaceae > UBA2589. The sequence goes on from DLTN01000015.1 coordinate 3,123, forward strand.
GATCGCTTTCGATCAGCGCCCGAAGGAGTTGGTTTTTGAGGGAGTCGGTTGAGTCGGTGTCCTCTTCGCCCGACCAACCCCAGTAGGGGTGATAGTGCGGCCCTCCGGCGAACCCTCCGTCCATCAAAAAGTCGGAGAGGTGTTCGAGCAGGGACTCTAGGTTTAGGGCGTCTAACCACTTGCCCCTGTATTTCGAATAGGTTGTGAAGCGCATGACACCATCCTAGGGGTCTGCATACCTTGCGGCCATGAAGCCCGATTTTATTTCACCTGCAACTACAATGGGATTTCGCCAAGCTTTGCTGGCCCACTACGACCGGGCTGCTCGCGACCTCCCGTGGAGACGCGATAGAGATCCGTACCGGATTCTCGTGTCAGAGTTCATGCTGCAACAGACCAGGGTCGAAACCGTAGTCAAGTATTACGATCCGTGGCTCGAGCGGTTCCCATCGTTATTGGCACTTGCTGAAGCTAGTGAGGACGAAGTCCTCAAGGCATGGGAGGGGTTAGGCTATTATCGACGAGCCCGCAACCTTCATCAGGCGGCGCGGATTATAGTTGAGAGTCACTCAGGTTCAGTGCCAACGGATTTGGAAGCGCTCCGTGCTCTCCCGGGTGTCGGTGAGTACACGACCGGTGCAGTAGCCAGTATAGCGTTCGATGTCCCAACGCCTGCGGTCGATGGTAATGTAAGACGTGTATTGGCTCGCTTCTTTGATGAAGAGAGGCCGGATCCAGCCTGGCTGAGGAGGGTCGCAAGAGAAATACTATCAAGAGATCGACCGGGTGACTGGAACCAAGCGCTCATGGAGCTTGGTGCCACCGTATGTAAGCCGAGGTCTCCAAGATGTGACCGGTGCCCAGTTTCTCGCTGGTGCTCCGCTTATGCATTGGGGACCGTGGATGAACGACCTGCTTCGCCTCCGCGACGTGAGATTAAGAAGAGTGTTGTTACCCTGGCCGTTTTCCATTGCAGGGGTGAAATGTTTCTGCAGAGACGTCCGGAGTCAGGGTTGCTAGCGGGCTTGTGGGCGTTTCCTGAAT
>DLTN01000015.1:4529-19903 GCA_002500925.1 Gemmatimonadales bacterium UBA7835
AAGCCCACGGCCCTTCCTCCTGTTGAACATCGATTCACGCACCTGCACGTGCGTTACGTGCCGACGATGTTGGAAGTTGACCGAGATGAAAGAGTCGGGGGCGTTGGTGAGCGAGGTCGTTGGGTAGGGCTGGACGGTTTGGAAGACCTTGCGCTGCCCGTCGCACAGCGAAAAGTGTTTGAATCTTGCCTAAAGCATCTGAAGTGAGCGTAGAGTGAATATTGCCGAGATGACGTGGATGCAGGTCGAAGCGTACCTGAAGACGGATAATCGATGTGTACTTCCTCTTGGAAGCACGGAGCAGCACGCGTATATAAGCCTAGCCACCGATTCCATCTTGTCGGAGCGTCTGGCGCTCGAAGCCGCAGAGCCCCTTGGAATCCCAGTATTTCCAGTTTTAGCGTACGGTAGGACCCCGTACTTCATGGGATATCCGGGTACTGTAACTGTTTCACCCGACACCTATGAATCTCTTCTCAAGGACATTCTAGAAAGTATTCGTACACATGGGTTCCGCAGGATTTTTATCTTGAATGGTCACGGCGGTAACAGCCCTGCTTGTGCAGCCGTGAAGGAGTGGTCTTCTCGGCACAACGGAGTAGAGATTCTCTGGCACAACTGGTGGAAGTCTCGGGAGGTGAGGGGGGCGATTGATAAGATCGATCCTCACGCATCGCACGCATCATGGATGGAGACATTTCCATGGACTCGCGTGGCGGGCGTGGCTGTTCCACAGGAGCATAAGGCGGCGGTAGAGTTCCCGGATCGAGACGAGATATCGTATAAGCGTTTCCGAGAAGTTGTCGGCGATGGCTCTTTCGGTGGTTGGTACGAGCGTCCTGACGAAGAGATGAAGACGATCTGGGCGATAGCTATAGATGAGTCACGGGCGAAACTCGAGTCGGGATGGACCTCATGAATCCCTCCAAGGTGCTCCGTTTATGAAGATTGAGTTTAGTGGTCAGACGGTTCTGGTAACCGGTGCCGCAAGTGGGTTCGGACTAGAGATCGCTGCTGCCTTCTCTGAGAGAGGTGCGACGGTGTACGCGTGCGATCTCGCAGAGGAGAAGCTGAAAGAAACGCAAAAACAGATAGGTGGGGCCGGTAAGTCTTCGATCGTAGACGTAACTAGGCGCGACGAAGTAGAGAAATGGGTTCAAGCAGCGTGGTCAGACACCGGGCGTATCGATGTGCTCGTGAACAACGCAGGTGGCGTGCTGGGACAGGTAGGAAAGCCAGTCGAAGTGGTTTCAGTTTCGGAGTGGGAAGCGATCGTAGCTGTTAATCAGAACGCAGTATTTTGGACATCTCAGGCAGTCTCTCCTGCGATGAAGGAGGCCAGGAGCGGAAGAATTATTAACATCTCCAGTGGAGCGGGTCTGGGGATTAGCAAGACTGGGATTCAGGCTTATGCATCTGCAAAGGCCGGGCAGATTGGACTCACTCGTCAGCTAGCGCATGAGCTAGGGCCGTGGGGAGTCACGGTGAACAGCGTGGCGCCGGGCTTTGTGCTTTCGAATTCGTCGACTGAACGCCAGTGGGAGGCGCTTGGCTCAGACGGACAAAAAAAGTTGCTTGACGAGATTGCTTTGGGGCACCTTGGGAGTCCCTCCGACATCGCTCACACCGTGCTTTTTCTAGCCTCTAAGCAAGCCGGTTGGATCTCGGGGATCGTATTGCCAGTGGACGGAGGCAAGTAGTAGACGTTGCGGCTAGCTGGACAAGACTGCGTGCGGAGTAACAGGTCAGGATAATGTGTCAAACCCTTGGTATCCTTCTCCGCCTGTGGGTCCTTCGTGCGGAGCACGAGTATAGCCAGCAGTTGTGCGGCTGATCCTACGCTGGGCCACTAAAGCCTCGAGCACGAGTTCACAGGCTGCTGCCCGCTGTCCGTCATTGGCAGTGTCCGAAGCTAGGCCGACATCACTCACTAGCTGAAGCAGTCCCGGTACTGTCGAGAAGCCTAGAACGCAGGCGTTCCCAGACGAATCCGCCCCTACTTGCAGCGCACCTCCGGTCTCGAAATACTCGATAATACCGTCTACGTCGGCGCCAGCGGCACGGACGTCAAAGGCTTGTGAGCATGCTTGCTGAATCAGCTCGCGCGCGATCCGATCTGCACCATGAAGTTCACCTTCATACTCTAGTTCCATTTTCCCGGTAATGGCGGGCATTGCGGCGTAGAGATCTGACACTCGAGGCACGGCTACGTCTTCGCCGTCTTCTAAGGCGCGCCTCTCTGCGTTCGAAATGACTGTCTCGATCACAGTAATGGGCATGCGTTGGCTCACTCCTGAGCGTTGATCAATCCGTTTATCATGCCGCCCCAGAAAAGCGATTCGCTCAACAACCTCCTGGAGAAAGTCAGGGACTTCGACAGATAGATCGTTGCGACTAATCCACGCTTCTTGGCGTGTGATTTGTATTCCAATATCGAGGTCCTGCGGATAGTGAGTGCGAATCTCTGCGCCTATTCGGTCTTTGAGCGGTGTGATGATCTTCCCCCGCGCAGTGTAGTCCTCTGGGTTTGCTGTGAAGACCATGAGCACATCGAGCGAGAGACGGATTGGGTATCCCTTTACCTGTACATCACCTTCTTGGAGGATGTTGAACAGCCCTACCTGGATCTTTCCAGCGAGATCGGGCAGCTCGTTGATTGCTAGGATCCCACGGTTGGCACGCGGGAGAAGACCGTAGTGAATGGTGAGTTCGTCCCCGAGAGCGTGACCGCCTCGTGCCGCCTTGATCGGATCCACGTCGCCGATCATGTCGGCGATGGTCACGTCTGGCGTCGCGAGCTTTTCGACGTAACGGGAATCTCTAGCGATCCAATCGACTGGGGTGGCGTCCCCGTGCTCTTGAATCTTCATTCGGCCGAACTTCGAGAGTGGATTAAGGGGATCGTCATTCACCTCGCTCCCGCCTATGATTGGAATCTGCTCATCCAGTAGCAGGCTTAGGTCGCGGAGTATCCGGCTTTTGGCTTGGCCTCTTAGCCCTAGCAAGATGAAGTCGTGTCGGGCTAGGATCGCGTTGACGATCTGAGGAATGACGGAGTCAGAGTATCCATGCACGCCTGGAAAGAGAGCCTCTCCAGACCTCAATTTCTGGATCACATTGTCGCGAAGCTCTTCTTTGACGGGACGCTGCTTGTAGCCGCTTTCCTTAAGTCCTCTGAGTGTGTTGGGAAGAGACTTGCTCATGGGGTTGGTCCGATTCGACAGTCGTCGCGTGTGGAGGATGCGGCACTATTTGACGGCGAAACGGTACACGTGTCGACCAATGCAGGTCCCACTTTGTAACAAAAGCTTTGGAGCAGTCATGTCAGAGGGCACATCCGTCCTCAGTAGCATCGTGAGTCCCTTTGATGCTCAGCCTCCCCTCGTAAGGGACCGCTTCATTGTCGCCGATCAGCCCGATGAGGAAGCGATTCCGATGGACGTTGTCTTCGTCGGAGCCGGTCCCGGTGGGCTCGCTGGAGCGATTGAACTCGCGCGACTCGTGAGGGAGGACAATGAAAGCGGCGGGGGCATCGGAGAGCTAGAGATAGCGGTACTTGAAAAGGCTGGACAGCTGGGTGAGCACAACCTCTCGGGGGCGGTGGTCAACCCCAGCGCCTTCAGGGAGCTCTTTCCTGAACTGAGCATGGAGGACCTGCCTCTTCGACGCCCAGTAGAAAAAGAAGCGGTATACGTAATGACGGGGTCGAATTCATACCGGATTCCTACCCCTCCTACGATGAAGAACCACGGTAATTGGATCGCTTCGATCTCTGAGATTGTCCGTTGGCTGGGGGAGAAGGCCGAGGGGCTTGGTGTGAATGTGTTCCCAGGGTTTCCTGTTGACTCATTATTGGTAGAAGGAAGTAGGGTAATCGGGGTAAGAACTACGCCTTCAGGGCTGGGCCGCGATGGTGAACCTGCGGGCGGAGGGGATCATATGCCATCAGTTGACCTTTCCGCCCAGGTCACGGTGCTCTCTGAAGGCTCCCGTGGCTTGTTGTCCCAAGCGTGGCTGGACTGGCAGGGTGTGATCGCTGAGAATCCTCAGATCTACGCGCTAGGAGTGAAGGAGGTCTGGGAGGTGAAGAAGCCACTTGACCGGATTATCCACACTATGGGTTGGCCTCTTCCAAGCGATGCGTTTGGTGGAAGCTTTGCGTACCCGCTCTCCGATAACACCGTAGCACTTGGTCTAGTGGTCGGACTAGACTATGGAGACGCGCGCCTCGACGTCCATGAACTGCTCCAACGTATGAAGTTGCACCAACTGTTTCGCGGCCTTCTTGAAGGTGGCGAGATGCTAGAATGGGGTGCAAAGACGATTCCGGAGGGGGGCTTTTATTCCGTGCCGGAACGTCGGCATGGGGACGGTCTGCTAGTGATAGGGGATTCCGCGGGATATGTAGAGGTCTCCTCCCTTAAGGGGATACACTATGCAATGCATTCCGGGATCATGGCTGCCCGGGCGATTTTCGAGGGCCTCAAGAAAGGAGGTACATCTGCTGACCACCTAGCTGGTTATACGTCATCCGTAGATGACAGCGTGATCATGAAAGATCTCAAAGAACGCAGGAACATGCGGTTAGCGTTCAAGGGTGGCTTTGTCAGCGGTGTTATTAAGGCGGGCCTCATGACACTGACAAGAGGGGCGTTCCCCGGTCGTAAGATTTCGATCTCAGAAGACGCAGCGGCCCCAAAGCACCTAGGCACGGAAAGGGAGCCACTTGTTCCAGATGGCAAACTGACTTTCTCTAAGGTCGACGCCGTCTACAAATCCGGTAATCAGACGCGAGATGATATCCCGTCGCACTTGATTGTCGCAGACAGCGTTAGTCCCGAGGAGGCGGAGATGTACGTGCATCTTTGTCCAGCCGGCGTGTATGAATGGGATGGTGAGAGCCTCGCTGTAAATGCGCCTAACTGCATTGATTGCAAGGCCACAGACGTGCTTGGCCCCCGTTGGACGCCGCGCGAAGGTGGTAGTGGACCTTCGTATCGGCAGATGTAGGAGCGCAAAAGCAAAAGTCAATTGCTTTGCGACTTGTGGCTCAACCTAGGCCGGTGAGGGAGTAGGTCGATGACCGACCCAGAAGGTTCCGATCTCAGGCGGGCAGGGATCCGTAAGAACCAAAAACAAAGGTGCCCTAATCATCCTCATTGATTTCGAGCCCGATCCCAGTGGGTGTAACCACTAGCGTTGGCATAATGGAGCGCACTAGTTGCGATCCGAATCCTTCTAATGCAGCGTCGGCCGACTCGTAAAGAGACAGAGACTCAATCGTTTTGATAGTCGGGAAGACCATCGGTAGATCGCCCTGATCTAGCCGGGTCAGTGCGGCTTGCGGAGAGATCCAAAGTGCCTCAGTCATCTCGCGGCGATCTACGATCGGTGTTGCACCAGCATGAACTTTGGCTGCAAAAAATCGCGTGTCGTAGCGTCGTGGCTCCGGCTCTGGGGTAATCCAGTGCGCGATGTACTCGACCTTGTCTCCTGTGATTCGGGATCCCAGTTGTTGCAGGGCTTCATGGAAATTGATCCGGTCACTCATCAGCGCATCGCGGATTTCGTCCACGCTGGAATCTTCAGCAGCGGTGGCCGGAGCTGAACCATCTGTCTGCACGCCGATAAGGATACCTGTTTCCTCGAAGGCTTCGCGAAGCGCAGCAATGTAGTATGCGATAGCTGGCGGCTCCTGGATTTGCCCAAGACGTTTTTCAGCAGAATCTCGGTCTAGGTTTTCCAGCAGTGCTATCAGCGCAGGAAGCGAATCAGGTTTGTCCACTCGTCCGCCGGGGAAGACGTAAGCTCCAGGTACGAAGCCTGACCTAGGGCTGCGGCGCATAAGGAGTAACTCTAGCCCAGCTTCTGCGTCACGCAGGAGAACAATCGTCGCTGCAGCCACTGGGGTGATGGGCACGGTCGGGGGGTCGGCGATCGTTTCAGCAAACCCAGCCGGCAAGCTTTTAAAGGGAATGACGAATTCTCCGGACCCGCTCAACGGCCGGCCGCCATCCCGTCTTTCCTTGGGTCTGAGGCGGCCGCCCAGCCTCTAGTAAGTCGCAGAATCGCTTGCCCTCCCCCGAAGGCTACCCCTTGGGGATCACGAAGCTGGTGTCCTAGGGCTTCGAGAGCCGAGCCCACCTCAGGATCTAAGTTCTCAATTGCTACACGTGTTCCGGAGAAGTGACGGAATCTGGCCGCATCGATGGCCTCCTGGGGATCCATTCCAAATTCGACAATGTTGAGTAACACCTGCACGTGCCCCTGCGGTTGCATTGAGCCGCCCATCACACCGTAAGAGAGCCACGGGTCACCATCTTTAGTGACGAATGCAGGGATGATCGTGTGGAGTGGACTCTTATTAGGGGCGATCTGGTTTGGGTGCCCCTCCTCAAGCGTGAAGCCAGCACCTCTGTTTTGCAGGACTATCCCTGTTCCCGGCACCACAACCCGCGATCCGAAGTATCCGAATATAGAATTGATAAACGAAATCATGTTCCCGTGCCGGTCGGCCACTGTCAGGTAGATAGTTTCTGAGTCAGTGGCGAGCTGCCCGGGATCAGGTCGGTCTGCTGCCGTGAAGGGATCGATCAGAGTCGCTCGCTCGGCGAGATAGTTAGAATCGAGTAATGCCGATGGTCTAACGTCCATATGAGCGGGGTCTGCGATGTACCGGCTCAGGTCAGCATGAGCGAGCTTTTTGGCCTCAATCAGTGTGTGCAGGTATTCGGCGGAGTTGTGCTCCATGGTGGAAAAATCATAGCCTTCGAGCATCTTGAGCATCTGGAGGGCCGCTATCCCTTGACCCGCCGGAGGGAGTTCCCAAAGACGGTAGTCCTTATAGTCGACTGATAGCGGCTCTACCCATCTAGGCTCGTGGCTTTGCAGGTCCTCCAGGGTTAGGTAGCCGCCGAGCGTGCTGAGCCCCTCAACAATTTCACGGCCGAGGTCTCCCCCGTAGAATGCCTGAGCGCCACCATCGGAGATCCGTTGGAATGACCTGGCGAGGTCAGGGTTTTGAAACCAGTCTCCAGCTTCGGGAGCTTCGTCGTCAATCAAAAATGTTGCTGCAGCGCCTATGTCACGACGCAGGCCGTTTACGGTCCCAGCCCAGTCCTGAGCGATGATTGGTGTGACTGGGAAACCTTCATTCGCTATGCGAATCGCGGGTGCTAGCACCTCGGCAAGTGTCATGGTGCCATACTTCTCAATCAGCGCATTCCAACCGGACAAGGCACCGGGTACTGTGACCGAACGTGGCCCTGATCCCGGTACGCTTGGCTCTTCTTCGGCGAGAAGGGCTTCGACATCAACGTTAGATCCGGATTTCCCGCTTGCATCGAGACCCACAAGTCGTCTAGAGTTCGCGTCCCAGAGTATCGCAAACATGTCGCCGCCTATTCCGGTCATGTGTGGCTCTGTCACGTTAAGAACGGCAGCCGCCGCTACCGCGGCATCTATAGCGTTTCCACCTGCTGCAAGAATTTCGAGAGCGGTGGTGGTGGCAAGGGGTTGGCTGGTAGCTACCGCGTCATTGGGTGCGTAGACCGTGGATCTGCCTGAGTAGGTGGCTGGGCTGTGCACAGGGCCTGTCATCCGAGAGGTCGCTTGAGCTTCAATGCTAAAGGGAGTGAGGGTCGTGGCCGCGAGCAGGGCCAAGAGTAGGACCGAGCGTGACATGGATGAGCCTAGTGTTGAGTTGACCGTTGAGGTATGGCCTAAAAGAGTGCACGGATTGGGGCGGTTCTGGGGCCTGATTGCCTGCACACGTTACGTTACTAGAAAGATTCAGAGTGTGTATTCCGTCGCATGTTCGTCCGATATTCGCGGGTGAACCCTTAAACCGTGTAATTTGGGCTAGTGCGTTGCTCATCGAAGAAAACAATACCGCTGGCGCGAGGAGTTGGAAGTTGCCAACCTAACTACCACTGTGTAGGCGAAAAAGTGGCGGGCACTGCAACCTTCCTGTGTGCCAAAATGGCAGCAAGATCTGCACTTACGGCACAAAATCCCCTCTAAAACGTGGCACGCATCTCGCTAATGAGTTCCACTACCATACAAAGCTCTGCCCCGGTCTTGACCACGAGCCTCTACCCAGAACCAAAGGCTCCGAGATAATGGAGAACGAAGCACTGATGTCTGAGCGTTTTACGCTTCCGGTTTTACCCCTTCGCGACACTGTTGTTTATCCAGGGGTCGCAGTCCCAATTTCTGCAGGTCGGCCTGGAACGGTAGAAGCTGTTCAAGAGGCCTTGGATGGAGATCGCAGACTTTTTGCGGTCGCGCAAACAGAAAATGTTGACGATCCGACTCCGGAGTACCTTTACACGATTGGGACTGTGGTCCGAATCATCCAGACACACCGGGTCCGGGGTGGCGTTCAGCTCCTAGTTCAGGGGGAAGGCCGAGCCCAAGCGATATCGTATGATGAGGAAGGAGAGGCGATGCTTCAAGCCGTCCTCCTAGAAATGAAAACAATGGAGCCGAGGGCCAATCAGGATCCTGGCTTCCAAGCATTAGATCAGGAGTTACGAGATCGGGCGGCGGAACTAGGCACCAGGAGAGGGGTTCCGGCGGAGGCGCTGAACCAACTGATCCAAGGAGTGGACGAGTCGGGTCCTTTTGCGGACCTCGTTGCGTTTTATCTCGAACTCGAAACGCCTGACAAGCAGGAACTTCTTGAGTTGCTTGACGACGAAGAGAGGATGCGAGCCTGCCTACTAGCAGTTGAGCGAGAGCTAGCTCGGCTAGATGCTCAAGAGGACATCCAAGCGAAGGTGCAATCGGAGCTTGGAGAGCGCCAACGAGAGATGTTACTTCGTGAACAACTTAAGGCCATTCAAAAGGAGCTTGGAGAAGAGGAGGAACGGGACGACGTAGAGGAGATGAGAAATCGCATCTCGGAACTCGAGCTTTCTGAGGAGCAGCGAAGTGAGGTAGATCGGGAGTTGCGGCGACTTGAGCGCACGAGCCCTCAGTCCGCCGAATACCAAGTGATCCGAACGTTCCTCGAGTGGGTCACAGAACTCCCATGGAACGAGAGGTCTGAGGAAGAGATCGACCTCGAGGCGGCCGAGCAGATCTTAAATGATGATCACTACGGCCTCGAAGATGTAAAGGATCGCGTACTCGAGTTCCTTGCGGTGCGGAAGCTGGCACTGGATCGGGCTGCTGCGGAAGGCAAGGAAGCGGAAGATGATGTGGCAGAGGTCGGCGCAGTCTCCGCTGGGCGTGGACCGATCTTGCTGTTCGTGGGCCCCCCAGGGGTGGGAAAGACGTCGATTGCGCAGTCTATAGCTAGATCACTTGGCAGGGAGTATGTCCGAATCTCACTTGGTGGTGCGCGGGATGAGGCAGATATTCGGGGCCATAGGCGCACTTATGTGGGGGCCATGCCAGGTCGCATCATCCAAGGGATGCGTCAAGCGAAGTCCAAAAACCCAGTTTTCCTGTTGGATGAGGTTGATAAGCTTGGTGTTTCTTTTCAGGGAGACCCTAGCTCGGCGCTACTCGAAGTCCTCGACCCAGCACAAAACTCGACTTTCGTCGATAATTACTTGGGGATCCCGTTCGACCTTTCAGAGGTGCTTTTTGTTGCGACCGCAAATTACCGGGACCGCATACCTGGTCCGCTGCTGGATCGAATGGAGCGAGTAGATTTTTCTGGATATACAGAGGCAGAAAAGCTCGAAATCGTGAAGCGTTATCTGCTTCTCCGACAGAGGGAGGAGAATAGTCTCACAGAAGACGAACTTCACATGCGAGACGAGGCTATTCTAACGATAGTGCAGAATTACACGCGTGAAGCTGGGGTTCGGCAGCTTGAGCGTGAGGTTGGGAAGTTCGCACGTAAGGTTGCTCGACGGATTGCTGGGGGTAAACTCAAAAAGATTGACGCTTCAGCTGCTGATGTTCGCGAGATTTTGGGTCGTCCACGGGTCCATCCCGAACGGATGGCAGAGCATGACACGCTCGGGGTCGCAACAGGTATGTTTTACACCCCTATGGGCGGCGATATCATGTTCGTTGAGGCCAGCGTGATGCCCGGCGAAGCGGGTTTTGTACTAACGGGCCAACTGGGTGACGTGATGAAGGAGTCTGGCCGAGCAGCACTTTCGTTCTCTAAGGCAAACGCAAAACATTTGGGGATTCCTGAGGACAGCTTGAACGGTCGTGAGGTTCATATCCACGTTCCTGCGGGGGCTATCCCGAAAGACGGACCGTCGGCTGGCATCACGATGGCGACCGCACTCGTCTCAGCCGTCTCGGGACGTAAGGTGCGCAGAGATGTAGCGATGACGGGTGAGTTAACTCTGACAGGCCGCGTACTTCCGATCGGTGGTGTGAAGGAAAAGGTACTGGGGGCGGTCCGGGCGGGGATTAGCGAGGTCATTGTTCCGATCGATAATGAGGCGGATCTCGATGATATACCTCCTGATGTGCGGGAGGTCGTGACGTTCCATCTCGCTGAGACGCTAGACGATGTGATCGCAATAGCTCTGTCGGACGGGAAAAGCCAGCGGACTAGTAGAAAGTCATCCGGAGCGCGGAAGCCCGTGAAGAAAAAGGCGAGTGCAGAAAAAAAGACAGCCAAGAAAAGAAAAGTCACTAGAAAGCCCGCTGTTGCCGAGGGTCACCCCAGATAGCGGGTCGCTCGCCTTTAAAGCTGGTGATTATGACCGTGTGCGGGAGGGGTTCCGGAGAATTGCTGGGAATCGTCGCAGTGGAACCTGCGTTTTCCGATCTAGATGACTTCGATCGTGCCGGCTTGACCTTGGACTACACGACCAATAACCGCAGCTGTGCATGATGTTTTTTCGAGGCCGTCCTCAACGTCCTTGAGTATCTCTTGGGGAACTGACATCAAAAGACCACCTGACGTCTGAGCATCAGACAAAAGGATCTTCGTCACTTCGTCTACCGAGGGCGAGAAGTGCACGTCAGATGCTAGGTCTGCGAGGTTACGCTTTGATCCACCGGGTACATGACCAGCTTCTGCAAGCATCTTCGCTCCTGGTAACACCGGGACCGCGTTGGCGTTCAGTTTCGCAGATGCTTTTGAGGCGCGCATAAGGCCTCGAAGGTGCCCTAGGAGTCCGAATCCTGTTACGTCCGTCGCTGCCGTGACCCCGTTGGTGACCATGACATTAGCAGCATCGGCATTCAGTTGAGTCATGAAGCCGACGGCACTTTTGATGACATTTTCAGGGGCCTCACCATTCTTGATTGCTGTCGCGATTACACCAGAACCGATCGGCTTGGTCAGTACCAGCGCATCTCCCGCCCCAGCCGAGGCGTTAGTCACCATTCGGGTAGGATCAACTTCACCGATTGCGACAAGTCCGTATTTTGGCTCGGCGTCGTCAATGCTGTGTCCACCAAGAGTTGGCACCCCCACCGATGACGTCACGGCTGACGCCCCCCGTATTATTTCGTCCAGGATTCCCTCGGTCAGCAGATGTCTCGGAAATCCAACAAGATTTAGGACAAAAAGTGGTTTTGCCCCCATTGCGTATATGTCCGAGAGGGCGTTTGTGGCAGCTATACGACCGAAGTCATATGGGTCGTCGACTATGGGCGTGAAGAAGTCGGCGGTTACCACCAGTGCACGATCATCGGTGAGGCGGTAAACGGCAGCGTCGTCCCCTGTGGCGTGGCCGACAAGAACGTTTCGATCTTCGACTGGAAGCACGTGACGCAGAACTTGCGCCAGCTCGGACATACCGAGTTTACACGCTCAACCGGCCCCATGACTGAGCTGGGACAGCCGGATCTCCGGTCTTTTGTCCCTAGGCTGACTGGTCATGCAATCTCCTTGGTTGACTTAAGTGTCGCTTCCGAAGCATAAAGTCTCTCGGAAACACGACCGCGTCCACGGGTAAGCAATGCGCTCAAGGCTCTAAGGACAAATTTGACAGCCTAGTCTAGACGAAAGCGAATCGCGTGAGCACACGAAAACAACAGTCACGAACTTCACTAGCCGAAGAGCTATCTCGCTCTGAGGCCGAGCTCAATCTTGGGAGGGCGTGTCTTCTGATCGCTGCGGAGGAGTACTCACAACTTTCGGTAGATCTTTACCTAGCTCGGCTTGACCAGGTAGCGGAAGAGGTGAAAGACCGACTCGCTAACGAGACCGCTCCGCTCGTGGTTCTCCACGATCTGGTGAAGACCCTTTACGAGCGAAGGCAGTATGGGGGCAATCGGACGGCCTACTACGATCCAAGGAACTCCTTTCTTAATGATGTACTAGATCGCGGCATGGGAATCCCACTCACGCTAGGGATCGTGCTATTGGAAATCGGATGGCGCCTCGACCTAGCCCTCGAGGGCGTAAATTTCCCAGGACACTTTCTTGTACGATACGTGGGCAGTGAGGTGAGGTTGTTGATCGACCCATTTAATGGGGGGAGGATCCGCTTTGAGGATGAGGCGCAAGATCTCCTCGATCAGGGCTACGGTGGGGCCGTGGCGATGCGAGAGAAATTCCTGCGACCAGCGTCGAAGAAAGACATGCTCGCAAGACTCCTGACGAACTTAAAAGGGATTTACGGTAACATCGGTGATGATCGCCGTGCTCTAGGAGTTGTGGAGCGCCTGATGATGATTTCTCCAACTTCTCCATTGGAGAGTCACTCCAGGGGCATACTGCTCGCTCGGTTGGGCAGACACACGGACGCGGCGAATCAACTTGAAGCCTATCTCCGGATCTCACCATCTGCTAATGATTGGACACACGTACGGGAGCTTGTGCGAGAGCTTCGTGAAGGACGATATGAGGGGGGAGAAGATTTGAAATGACCGAGTCTCCAAAGATGAACAGCGCTCTCTCGGCTGATCTTTTAGAGGTGGGTGGCGTGGTGACGGAGTACCATGGCCGAACCCTTGTCCGTCACTTCGGAGATCCTGCCGCCGAATATGTTGCTGCGACAGAGGCAGCAGCTGTGTTCGATCGGAGCCACAGGGCTCGATTAACGGTATCTGGAAGATCCCCAGGCCAGATGCTCACTGGTCTGCTGACCGGTCGAATACCTAAGACACCAGCAAGTGACGGCTCCGTTACCAGTGGTACCGGAACTTATCATGCAGTTCTAACCGCCAAGGGAAAGATGATTTCTGATCTCTGGGCGTACAGGTTAGGGAATGAGGAGAAGGAGGTATATCTGCTGGACGTGCCAGTAGCTGGTTTGTCCGGGTTACGAGAGCATCTCAAGAGGTTTTTGCCACCGCGGTTGGCCACAGTTAGTGACGTTTCGACTGAGACCGCTGCCATCTCTGTAGTTGGGCCGGACTCTATGCTGATGCTTGGAAGACTGGCTCTTGGTCTCCGTGTCGATCCGGGCTCTCTCGCTACGGCGGACGAGGGTGCCTGGTTCTGTTCGGGCGTTCCAGATTCAGGCTCAGGTTTTGCACTAGATGGAATAATGGTAGTTCGGACCGAGGAGGTCTGGCCCAATGCTTGGACTGTTTATGGTCCAGCAGATGCGGTTCGTGCGCTTTGGCGCGCGCTAGCGGCGCAAGGGATAAAGCTTTCTGGCCTTGGCGTTTGGACCACCCTGCGTGTTGAGGCAGGAAGACCAGTCTTTGGCACTGATATGGATGAAAAGACGTTACCGCCCGAAGTCGGCGTTTTGGAGAGGGCTATCGATCACACGAAGGGCTGCTATACGGGTCAAGAAGTCATAGTCCGTATCCGAGACCGAGGCCACGTGAACAAACATCTTCGTCTGCTGGACTTAGGTGATATCCCTGCCCCCCGCCGTGGCGCGGAGCTCCTGGCGTCTGATGGGTCTGGTAAGGTCGTGGGAAACCTCACTTCGGTGGTTCAGTCGCCGCGGGCCCACAGTGTTGTTGCACTGGGATATGTGAGGAGAGGAGTCAGCACCGTGTTATTGGGCGATCGCTCAGTAGTGGTTGATGAGGTCAAAGACTGAAATGCAACCTTAAGTCACTCGGCGTTGAGCGCGCGGTAGTGACCACAACCTTTACTTAGACAGATTGAGCGAGACGGTCAGAGACGATCAAATGTCCGTGTTCCCGACCGTTTTCAATGAAGATTTTGTTTGCGTTATGGCCTGCGGCGATCACCCCAGCGATATACAGTCCGGGGACATCAGTCATCATGTTATCCTTGTCGTGACAGGGGATGCCCGTCTCTTCGTCGATTGATACGCCAAGCATGGCGAGCTGCTTATGGTCCGATTGCCAGCCTGTCATCGCGACGACAAAATCGTTTTGGATTTCCGTCTCGGCACCATTCTCTTCAGACCGCAAAACCACAGTCGACGGTTTGACTTCGGCCACTCTATGCTTCCAGTACACCGGGATTTCACCACGATCCAGACGATTGTTGATGTCTGGTATGACCCATGGCTTCACGCCCCGATCTATTGTGTTCCCAAAGTGAACGAGACTGACGCGCACACCGTTTCGATACATCTCTAGAGCCGCCTCTACTGCAGAGTTTCCAGCGCCTACGACAAGAACCTTCTGATCGAAGTAAGGATAGGGCTCGTGATAGTAGTGTTTGACTTTGTCCAGTTCTTCCCCGGGGACATCTAGATAGTTCGGGGTCTGGAAGCCACCGGTCGCGACGACCACGGCGGCACTCTTATGATCATAGACCGACCCATCGTTCTTACTAGTTTGGACCAAGAAATTGCCTTGCTCTCCGGAAATCGAGGTCACCTCCTCGTATTGGTAAACGTCGAGGCTCCAGTGTTGAACGACCCTTCGGTAGTATGCCAGGGCTTCACGACGGGTGGGCTTTGCATCTGGAATTGTGAATGGAACACCCCCTACCTCCAGCATTGTAGCCGCGCTGAAGAACGTCATGTAGTGCGGATAGCTCAGCAGTGAGTTTGTGATTGCTCCCCGGTCGAACAGGGCACACTCAAGTCCGGCCTTCGCGGCAGCAGCTCCGACGGCGATCCCGCACGGCCCGGCGCCTACTACAATCAATTCATATCTGTCATTCATTGCATCACGTTACCCCATCCTCAACATCTGTTCCAGCTTGTCAATAATTAGCAGAATTCATCATGACAACAGCCGAGTCCGAAGCCCGAAAGGCCCTAAATCGACTGCGCCGTGCGCTTGAGAAAGCCCAACGCGAGATAGTTGAGCTCGAAGGTGCGCTCTCACACGCCGAGGGGACCGATTTCCCGTCTGATATTTACGAAGGCATGAATCTATCCATCCGACAATTACTTGACTTTACTGAGGACGAGGCGTCACGGCTTCAGGAAAAGATTCTGCACTCAGGAGGACTTGAAGCGGGAAGGGTGCGTAGGGGTTAATCCAGAGGCGGTGCAGGCGCCTTCCGCGGAGTTCGGCTCCATTCAGGAAGTGGCGCACAGGCTTAGAGGGTATAG
>DLTN01000026.1:0-215 GCA_002500925.1 Gemmatimonadales bacterium UBA7835
AAAGCAAAAAGTACAAAACCTGCATCAGCAAGACCCGGCAAGCGCTCCGAGGTTACGAAAAACCACACTACACCTGCTACGGAACCACCGGCGAGATTAGCCCAAAAGCCCACCCATGACTTGTTCGGAGAAATCTCCGGAGCCAAGCGAGAACGGCACCGCCCCCATTCTGTGCCAACGAAGTAGGCTGAGGCATCACCGAGCCAGGTGGCCAC
>DLTN01000026.1:583-3364 GCA_002500925.1 Gemmatimonadales bacterium UBA7835
CCGTGCTCGATGGGTAGTTGTATGAGCAGTGGGGCAAATGCGAGTGCCAGTCCTGTATAGATCGCACCAAAAACAGTTATCGCTGCAGTAGCGAGTGGCTTACCGCTAGGGCCTCGTTTCCTCATCACCTCTAACGCTGCTAGGATCGAAGCAAGGCCGATAACCACGAGAGCAAATGGTGCGAAGTCCCGGAAAGTAGGACGCCAAGCAGCAAACAGGACAAACAGAACGGACGCGGTGACACCCACCCATTCTATAGGATTCACACCCTTCTCTTGGGCAAGACGATACAACTCATGCGCAGCCCATCCAGCGAAAGCGGCTAGGGGTACCGCGAGGTACCAGCCGCCGAGATACATCAACCCAAGGACGAAAGGGATCGCCGCCGTCGCGACCACTGTGCGTTTAGAGAGCTCTTTCATCTTAGTCTCATTGTGGCTCGTTGACTTCAACGCTTACGCACCCAAAACGGCGCTCTCTTCGCTGAAAATCTAGGATAGCTTCGAACAGAGCTTCTCGGTCAAAGTCAGGCCAGTAGACTGGTGATATGTGGAGCTCAGTGTAAGCAAGCTGCCAGAGCATGAAATTGCTGATGCGATACTCTCCCGAGGTACGAATCAAAAGATCTGGATCCGACAGTCCCCGCGTGAATAGAGCGGCTTCGAGCTCCTCAGCATCTATCTGTTCCGGAAGAAGCTCACCGGCCCGGACCCTGTCTGCAAGAGCCTGAGTTGCCCTGAGCAATTCCTCTCGCCCGCCATAAGAGATCATCACATTCAATCGCAAGACATCACCACCTCGCGTGCGCTCAACCATCTCCTGAACTGCACTTAGCGTTTGTTCGTCCAAACTGTCGAGGTCTCCAAGAGCGTGCACTTCGACGCCGCGATTCCTCAACTCTGCGCATTCTTTTCTCACATAGAGCCTTAGAAGCCCCATCAGAGCACTTACCTCCTGAGCAGGACGCTTCCAGTTGTCCGTGGAGAAGGCAAAAAGCGTGAGGGTGTCGATACCAGCCTCGACCGCGCCTTCAATCACCTCGCGGACGGACTTCATACCCTCCTTGTGCCCGAGATGGCGCGGAAACCCACGCTCACTCGCCCAACGTCCGTTGCCATCCATAATTACGGCTACGTGCGATGGAACGGCAGTGCCCGAGCGCACTCGATTCAAGCGATCCGAGTCGGCCATGTCAGATGGCCATGACCTCTTCTTCTTTCGCCTTAAGCAGAGCTTCGATCCTGTTCGAGTAGTCGTTAGTCAGCTTCTCTAACTGATCCTCACGACGGCGCCCCTCATCTTCGCCAATCTCATGGTTCTTTATCAGGTCATGGATCTGCTCTCGGACAGTTCTCCTAGCGTGGCGAAGGGAGATTCGACCCTCTTCGGCCATCTTATGGAGGATCTTCACGAACTCCCTTCTGCGCTCTTCATTCAGAGGTGGGATTGGCACACGGATTACGTTACCGTCATTCATGGGATTCAATCCCAAATCTGACATCATGATGCCCTTTTCAATATCACCCAGCAGCGATTTATCGAACGGCTGCACTACGATCATGCTCGAATCGGGGGTGTTCAAGGTAGCCAGTTGATTCAACGGCATCTTAGATCCGTACGCCTCGACCTTCACGGAATCGAGAAGCGCGGGAGTGGCCTTTCCGGTCCGGACAGTAGCGAACTCGCGACGAACCGCCTCGAGTGCGTCCTCCATGCGGGTTTTTCCCTCTTCTACGGTCGCCATCTTCACCTCCGGAGCACGTAAAACACTTGGCGGAGTAGCCTTGATCAATCCTGAAATGTGTTACGAAACTAGTGTGCCGACCTTCTCCCCACGAATCGCTCCTGCAACAGCACCGCTGTCGCTTAGATTAAGTACGATGATCGGCAAACCATTTTCTTTGCAAAGAGCAACCGCTGCGGCATCCATCACACCGAGTTCGCGCTGAACGACCTCCTGAAAAGAAATCTCTGGTATGAATTCCGCCGATGGATCTGTAACTGGGTCAGCAGTATAAACACCCTGCACCTTAGTTGCCTTAATTACGACGTCGGAATCCATCTCGATCGCTCTAAGAACAGCCGCCGTGTCGGTAGAGAAATATGGGTTACCCGTCCCCGCAGCAAACAGAACTACGCGACCCTTTTCTATATGTCGCATCGCACGACGTCGGATGTAGGGTTCGGCTATCTCCTCCATGCGGATCGCCGTCATAACACGCGTTTCGACACTCTTGGTCTCCAGGAGATCTTGCACCGCTAGAGCGTTTATGACAGTGCCAAGCATACCCATATAATCTGCTTGAACACGATCCATGCGCCCTCCTTCCGATGCAATCGCACCTCGGACGATATTCCCACCACCGATCACAATGCCTAGGGACACCCCCATTTCGACCAGAGATCGAATTTCATCGGTCAGTTGATCTACAACTTCAGGCTCAATACCGAAGCCCCGTTCTCCGGCTAGCGCCTCTCCGGAAAGCTTTAGGAGTACTCTCCTGTAACGCAGCTCTGACCCGTCAGCCAAGGTTCGCTCTACTCGCCAATTTTCATTCGAGCAAACCGCGCCACCTCAATCTTTTCACCGACCGTTCCAGACACCTCAGTTATAAGCTGCTCTACAGTCACGTCAGGATTCTTCACGAAGGGTTGGGCCAGAAGAGTGCTCTCCTTAAAGAATTTCTGGAGACGCCCTTCAACGATTTTTACAGCGATCTCTTCCGGTTTCCCCTCCTCCCTGGCCTGCTCCATGTAAACGGCACGCTCACGCTCAATCAC
>DLTN01000060.1:0-6596 GCA_002500925.1 Gemmatimonadales bacterium UBA7835
CAACTAGATGCAGCACTTTCACAAATTTCTGCCAAAGGTTGGGGTGCTGTACTTTACTTACGCCAAGAAGGTAGAGGTATTGGTTTACATGCTAAGATCCAAGCATATCATCTTCAGGATAAGGGAGCCGATACTTTAGATGCAAATTTACTACTCGGATTACCTGCTGATGCTCGTAACTATAGAATTGCTAGCACTATGTTGAAATCCCTAGGTGTCGGAGAGGTTTGCCTACTTTCAAATAATCCAGACAAGGTTGAGCAACTAGAAAAACATGGCATTATTGTATCACAAAGAATGCCGCTGATAGTTGGAGTTGGAGAAGATAATATGGATTATCTTCAAACCAAAGCAGATAGAATGGGGCATAATATCGACCTTTAGGTGATACGATGGTGAGAATTGAAGCGACATATGAAGGAGACTTGCGTTGCGTTGCAGTTCATGGCCCATCCGGTGCGAAAATAATTACTGATGCTCCAGTTGATAATCATGGTAAAGGCGAATCATTTTCTCCAACCGATTTATTGGCGACCTCTATGCTGACTTGTATTATGACAATTATTGGAATCAGGGCGGAATCTCGAGAAATAAATGTTGAAGGAATGGTCGGTTCAGTCAATAAAATAATGGCTACAAATCCACGTAGAATTGGTAGGTTAGAAATCGAAATTAAATTACCAGATGGGATTGAAATCGATGACAAGGCATGGTTGATTAGTGAAGGATGTAATTGTCCTGTTTGTGCTTCAGTTAGTGATTCTATGGACTTAGATATTACCTTTAGTGATTGATATGAGTTCCAGTCAAGCACATTGGGATGGAGCATATGCTGATGCTGAAACCACCAAGTTAGGGTGGTACCAAGCTGAGCATGAAGTTACAATTTCCTTATTTGAGATGTGCGATAAAAAAGCCAATCGAGTGATTGATGTTGGTGCTGGAGTAACTACTCTGATAGATGCGCTTGAGCAAATGAATTACCAAGTTTCAGTACTGGATGTTTCAAGAGAGGCTCTTAGAACTCTCAAAAGTCGGCATGGTAACAGAATCTCATACCTTCATGGAGATTTAACAAATGAATTACAACTCGATGATTATGACATTTGGCATGACAGAGCAGTATTACATTTTTTACTTGAAGAAGAGCAGAAGAAAGCCTATGTAAAAAATCTTGAATCATGTATCACTTCTGGTGGCTATGCGATCATAGAAACATTTGCAACCGATGGAGCACAGATGTGCTGTGGTTTGCAATTATGCACTTATGATGAATCAAAACTAAGATCTCTATTAGGCGAGGGATGGAAACTTGTTCATTCTTTACGCCATATTCACATAAATCCATTTGGGGGAGAGAGACCATATGTTTCAGCAATTTTTCAAAGAAAATAGGAGTAGTGATATTAGTGAGTGAGCGTTTACTAAAGTCGGTAATACCAACGCACAGGGTGAAGGAAGGTGGTGGTTTTTGGGTTAGAAGACCTGCGGCAATGGGCTCACTAATGAGTCCATTTTTGCTTTTAGACGAGATGGGTCCAGCAAATTATGGCCCTGGAGAAGCCGTCGGTGCTCCTTGGCATCCGCACAGAGGTTTTGAGACAGTTACCTACATGTTATCTGGGAAAATGCAGCATGAAGACAGTGCAGGTAATCATGGTGATCTTACTCCTGGCGATGTACAATGGATGACTGCAGGCAGAGGAATCATTCACTCAGAAGAACCACATGAGGACTTCCAAAAAACGGGTGGTCTAATGCATGGATTCCAAATTTGGGTCAATCTTCCTGCCAAAGACAAGATGATGGAACCAAGATACCAAGAGATTCCTTCATCACAATCTCCTACTATTGAGAAAAATGGCGTATGGGCCAGAGTAGTTGCCGGCCAGTGTATGGGGGTAGATTCACAGATTGACACAGTGATTCCAATAACCTACATTCATCTAAAAATGTCTCCTGGCTCTTCATTAATTCAACCTATCAACTTAGGATTAAACTGCATGTTATACTTGTTTAATGGCTCTGTTGAAATCTCAGGTAAAGGCGTTAAAGATGGGAATTTAGCACTACTAGATGATGGTAGTGAAATAAATCTGGTAAGCCAAGAAGGATGTGAGTTGTTAATCCTTGCTGGACCTGAAATAAACGAGCCTATAGCTCGATATGGGCCATTTGTAATGAACACTAGAGATGAAATCATCCAAGCGATCGATGACTACAATAATGGGACTTTAGCCTAACTAAGCGCCTATAGCGCTAGAAAATAAAAGCCATCCAACGTTCATGATTACGGCTGGTGCCATCAAGAACATCACTGTAATCATTGTAGGGAAAAGATTCACTACAAGTGCAATGGTCATTATTATGGCCATTACCATTACCAATTTGGCAACGGCTCTGGCGTTGTTTTGTTTCAAGGTCTGTGCAATAGTTGTTTGCTCCATGTCTACGGCATCGTCATGCAGTATATTAAGCACTGTTTGATTCTTGGCGAATAAAATATTTGTAAATTACATCCCAGTTAACTTGTTTTAGGCGAAAGGGTTTTGTGAATCGTCGCATTGTTTGGAAATATGGCAGGCAAGGGAGCAGACAAAATGAACATGAAAAAATTCATGAAAAAGGTGGTTTCAGCACTAGAGGAACAAAATCTAACTGCAGAGGAATTATTTTCTCAGATGGATACTGATTCAGATGGAAAAATCAACGGTCCAGAGTTGCATAAAGGCCTCAATAAGTTAGCTGGTGAGTTCTTATCCCCCGGACAGATTTCTACAATTATACAAGCTCTAGATACTGATTCTGATAATAGAATTGACTTGTCTGAGCTTCGCTCAGCAATTGAAAAAGCCAACTAAAACAGTATTTTTCTATAGTCTATGTTGATAAATCGAATTGTCCGCACTAACTACATGAATTGCAAATTATTTGTGATTTGTAGTGTATTGATTTTAGCATTAGCACCATCTGTGTCGGTACTAGATCATCAGTATGAATGGAACTATTTTTCACAAACTAATGATGACCTTAATTGCAGTGAAACTAATTATTCGCAAGGAGATATAATACATGTTGACAATCAATTGGGGCAATTAGATTTCCCTGGCACCATTAATTGTCCTTTAGCAACTCTATCTTCTGCATTACAAATTGCAGAAAGTGGAGATATTATTGAATTGCATGAGGGCGTTTATCATGAAACAGTTGTTGTTGATGACTTTGAAAACCTAACAATAAGGGCAGCCTTGAATGAAAGAATTGTATTTGATGGTACACAGAGTATATCAGCAGATTTGGGAGCAAATTGGCAAAATTCAACCGATGGAATACATGAGGTGTCATTGGGAATTGATGCATGGCAGGTATTCACTGATTATTTTGAACAAGTTCCTGCTCGATGGCCTAATGCCAATTTCAGCGATATGTCAGTTCTCAATCAGACTCACAACTGGGCGCATGGCACAATTTCTGACGGTGGCAATTACAGCAATGGAGAATTGCAAGACTCTGATGATTTGATTTCTCTAAATAATTCTGGAATAGACCCTGTAGGCTCGATTGCAATTCTTAATGTTGGTTCATTCAAAACATGGAGTAGAATTGTTGAAACTTATGATAACCAAACCGGAATTTTCACCTATGAACCTGTACCTAATTGGAAGTCTAAGCATCATTATTACTTCCTAGAGGGTAAGAGAGAATTGATCGATACCCCAGGGGAATGGTGGTTCAATAATAGCGATAATACATTGCATATGATGTTTGAAGATGGTATTGAACCAAATCAATTGGATATACGGGTAAAGACTCAGGCATATGCATTCAATATTACAAATAGCAATAACATTACAATAGAGGGTTTTGAATTCTTTGCAACCACTTTTAGGACAGAAAACTGCGATGGCTGTGTCGTTGCAGATTCCGATTTGCTGTATCCAAGTACATCTAAGCGTTCTTTAGGAATAAGTGGAGAAGATGTGACTGATAGATGGGTTTCGAGAATGGATTTTTGTTCAAACTGTTTAATTGATAATTGTTCATTTGCACATACAGATGGCTCTGCAATAGAGTTCCATGGTGGCTCAATAAGGTCACATAATAATACAATAAACAATTCTAGATTTGACCATATAGATTGGTCTTCTTCAGACTTAATGGGCTTGATGGTCACCGTTTACGATGGAGGTAGAGACCATACTTTCTCTAATAATACTGTCAAATTGGCAGGCGCATCATCAACTTTGAGTATTGGCGATTCTCCAAGAATTATGTTCAATGATATATCACAAACAGGATTTATTCAAAGCGATGGGGCTGTTGTTCAAATGATGATGGCTGAACAGGAGGGGGCGGATATTGGCTACAATTGGATTCATGATACTGAGAAGTATGGAATTAGAATGGATGGTCCAGCTGGAGGGATAAATACCGGCAGGAATTCCAGTGTCCATCACAATGTGTTGTGGAATGTAAAAACAGGGATAATGGTGAAAGGAGACTATCATGATATCAGCAATAATACTGTATTTGGTGGAGGCCTAGACTTAGGTAAAAATGATATCATAATTTTATTCGAAAATAATGATGGTAATGAAAATTCAACCTCCAATAATAATGCAGCAGACAAGATATCTGCCCATCGTTCAAATGATAATTCATCAAATCCAGTTCCCGGAATCTTCCTTGACAACTTTAACGGATATGATTTTTCAAATACGGTAGAATCGATGTTAGTCGACCCTTCAAATAATGATTTCCGCCCTTTAGCCGGCTCTTTACTCGATAATTTGAGTGCTGGTGCATATGATGCGGATGATACAAATCCTTGGATTGCAGGTTCAATAATCAAATGGAATAGATTTTCAAATCCGATTCTTGGTTGCACAAATATTACCGCGATAAATTTTGATTTATCGGCAGGAGTTGTTGATCACAGTTGTGAGTTTGAATCTGTTAGCGACCAAGAAGAGATTCTAGAAAATACAACTGATGAAGAACCAGAAGAAGAATCAGATGAAGAACCAGATGAAGAAAGTGATACAGACGTATTGGTCCCAGTCCCAGAAAAAATCAATCAGCCGGAGGAAGAGACAAATCCAATTTGGCTTATACTTTCCTTAACTGTCATTTTGTTCATTATTTTTGTAATTAGAAAACCATTAGGTTCAGGGAAATAACTTGATAATAGTCAGTGATGACGCAGCGTTATGAACGAAGCACTCGAAAACATATTATCAAACGAGACCATTATTGTAAAGCAAGATACAGAAATGGCAAATGTTCTTCTCAGTATTGACGCTGCTAATCGCTATATTATAATGGATACAAATGGTCAAAATTTAGGAATTGCTGCTGAAGAAAGCAGTGGTGTAGGCGGGTTTTTGCTGCGTCAACTATTGAATAATAATCGTCCTTGTAATCTTCACATCTATGATAATAAAGGTGTGCAAATAGCTACAGGTAAGAAGCCATTTCGATTCATATTCACAGAAATGTCAGCTACAACCGATGGAGTCCTAGTAGGCCGTACTCGTCGTCGCTTCAATTTGGCGAAGCGAAAATATACAATAGATGTTGATGGTTCATCTGGGTTTGAGATTCAAAGCAGTCTATTTCAATTTGGAAATATTGAATTCAAAGTAACTCGTAACAACTCGGTAGTTGCTGTAATTTCAAAGAAATATGAAGGTCTAATGAAGATGGCATTTACTCAAGCAGACACCTTCTTTATTTCTTTCAAAGATAAGAATCTGACTCTAAATGAGCGCTTTACTCTTTTATACACGCTATTTCTCATCGATTTCGATGTATTTGAGCAAAAACAGTGAGAACTTGTTTTAGTGGAACGGGCGTTTACAAACGGGCGACCCCTCGCCCACCCCGGAAAACCCCGCCCCATGTCCGGAGCAATTTTATTCATCGGTCTGTTTCTTATTAATTCATGGTTGAAGATTCAATCAATAAATAAGGCGGTGTCTTTAAGATTAAAACCGGTTTATAGCGGGATATGAACTTAGAATCAGCTGCATCCTGGGCGGAAATACTTGGTTTAGTAACTATACTTGGTGCCGCAATATATTCATGGTTTCAGATCAAAGAACTTCGACGCGCAAGAGACAGTACGACTGCTATGAGTTTAGCTGGAAACTTTCAAAGTCAAGATTTCGTAGTTGGGATGACCTCAATAATCAATAACAAGTTTGAACCAAAGAATTACACTGATGACGATGCAGTTAATTTTGAGGCATTGAAAAATCATTTTGGGGAAAATTGGCCCCAGGTGATGACAGTTCTTACCACGTGGGAAAGTATTGGAGTTCTCATTCATCGTGGTGACATGGATTTTCACGCCTTCTATGATTTATTCTCGGGTGTGATTGTTAAGAATTACGAAGCCTTTTCATTCTACCTTGAACCAATTAGAGAAGATGGAGAAAACAAGGATATGGAATGGTTCATTTGGCTTGTAGATAGAGTAATTCAGTATGAAAAAGAAGGGGGAGGCACGCCTCCAGCGCATATCGCTTTCAAAGATTGGAAACCTCCTACTCGTGTATGAGTGAAGTGCTCGTACCGGGATTTGAACCCGGGTC
>DLTN01000060.1:6954-8121 GCA_002500925.1 Gemmatimonadales bacterium UBA7835
GGCCACTACACTATACGA
Source organism: Gemmatimonadales bacterium UBA7835 (assembly GCA_002500925.1). GTDB lineage: Bacteria > Gemmatimonadota > Gemmatimonadetes > Longimicrobiales > Gaopeijiaceae > UBA2589. Next base: position 6,973 of record DLTN01000060.1, read on the forward strand.
GCGACATTTTGGCGACTTGGCACCGGTATTTATTGTGAACGGGTATGATTAGCAATTACATTCATCAAAAAGTGAAAGTGAAAATTACAAGCAGTACCCCTTTAGGACATCTTCACTTTCACTATCGTCTCCCCTTCTGTTGTTGATATACTCGGGGTCATAAGTTCGGTTCATGAACCCAAACATACGCTTTTCGGACCTAACTCCGACGCAACATGAAGCCAGACCTGTTCTATACGAACAATATGATACACACATAGTCTCATCAGACTGGAGTGTTGATTGGAAGCCACTAGAAATCGAGGTATCTACTACCTGGAGTAATCTAGTTAGAAGAGTACGAGGTGAAGCTTGATGTCTCGTACTGGAAGAATTAGAAACGAGATCGTCAATTATCTTGGAGAAAATGGTGAATCCAATACAAGCCAGATACTAGAACACGTCAATAAGAGATTTCGCTGGGGCGCAACGATGAACCAAGTAGGAAATGTCCTAGCCAGAGATAGACGTTTTGTAAAACTTGGATTAATCGAAAGTACCACTATGGCAGGATTCAGAGAAAGAGTCTGCATGTGGGGATTAGTTGCGAACTGACCATTTACTACCTACTCTACCGAAGGGTCTGATGTGGCGCGAGGCAGTGGAGTTAAGTCGGCCAAAAAACATCATCATAGCAGCGATGACAGTGCCGCTTGGCGCCTACATAGCATCCCCTGAATTATCCCCTGATTTATTTGCTCTCGTAGCCCTTCAGACCACCTCGGTAATATTTTTCATGGCAGCTGGTAACACTTTCAATGATATATCTGATATTTCTATAGACAAAGTTGCTAAGTTTGATAGACCGTTGCCTTCAGAACGAATTTCTGTAGAATCAGCAACAAAATTAGCATATGGTTTTTCTCTGTTATCATTAATTTCTATGTCTCTAGGAACATATCTTTTATCAGAAGATCAGATGTATGTTCCCTTGATTTGGTTCCCAGCAGCATTCCTTGTCTATACCTATGATATGGGTCCACAAACCAAACGCCAGGGTTTAATTGGCAATATCGCGATTTCATTGATGGTCGGAGCTGTGATACTTTATGGCGCTGCATCGATTGGTAAGTTATTCACTCCATTGGTGTTTTACGTTGCTGGAGTTGC
>DLTN01000060.1:8488-19148 GCA_002500925.1 Gemmatimonadales bacterium UBA7835
GATGAAGGGCGCAATACTTTACCGATGCGTGTTGGTTTAGAAAATGCAAGGATGATCTCCTATGTCATCGTAATGTGCTGTTTGGTTATGCTTTATCTCCCGCATTGGCTCGGACCATTGGATTTTAATCAATTATTAATTCAATTACCAGCAATTTTACTGTTAATTACCTTGAATGGACCACTATTCAAAGGCGAGGACTATACTGTTCAGCAAAGAATACGAATGGGTATGCTGCTAGGATTATTGGCCTTTGCAATCGAAGTTAGTATTTGATCAGTATCCAATACCCATCATGTCGCCCATTGCGTGCCATGCTCCATTATCTACGAAGTAAGTCAACAAACTCATTTGAGCCCACATTCGATTTTCAGCCTGGTCAAAAACAATTGAATTCTCATGGTCCATGACCTCATCTGTTACCTCTTCTCCCCGGTGAGCCGGAAGGCAGTGCATAAACTTCCAATCATCGCTTGCGCCTTCAAGTAAGTTCATATTTACTTGAAATCCATCAAAGTCACTTAACTTATCTGTCATGTGTTCTTCTCCCATGGAAATAAATGCATCAGTATAAACTACATTAGCATCTTTAATCGCTTTAGAAGGGTCTGTAGTGCCTACCATTTCACTACCATTTTCTTGTGCCAATTTTTCTGCACGTTTGACAACTTCCTTATCGGGAGCATATCCCTTTGGATAAGCGTAATGGAAGTCAATTCCCATCATTGCGCAAGCTAACATCAAATCGTGCAATACATTGTTTCCGTCACCGATCCATACGACCTTCAGTCCTTCCTTCTCTGGAAAATGTTCCAATACTGTCATCAAATCGGCTGCTGCTTGACAGGGATGATGTTTGTCAGATAGGGCATTTAGTACTGGAACATCAGAGTTTTTGGCTAACTCCGATACATCATCATGTGAAAAACAGCGATATGTAATCGCTCCTAAGAATCTAGACAATACCTGTGCTGTATCGCTAACAGTCTCTGATTTACCCAGTTGGATATCATTCTTCAACAATGTGAGAGGGTATCCTCCCAAGCGATTGATTCCAACTTCAAAAGATACTCGTGTTCGAGTTGATGGCTTTTCATATATACTTCCAACAGCCATTCCATCGAGTGGCATAAAATTAGATGCTATCTCATCACCAGTTTTCCATAAACGTTTGAATTCAATCGCCCAATTGAGTACATCGGTAAAGTCTTCTTTGATATCGTCGATTGCTAGCAAGTGGTCTGCCATGAACAACTGCCTTAGAAGACGGTTGAAAGAACAATCGGTTCATTGGTCCTTTTCATGTTCGATGTCAGAAGCAAAACCATCTCTAGCATCGCTCATTCCACCAAATAATGCTTGTGCGAATGTCAAAACATCGGCCATACCATCCTCAGTTTCGCTAGAAAGCGGAGTCAATCCAGGTGTTTGTGAGAACTGCTGCATCATTCGTAATTGATTGATTGCAAACTCAGTTCTTTGCCCGCCTGCCTCATCATATAGCGCCATTTCAAGAATCTCAAGTCTCTCTGACCATTCCAAAATCTTGTCTAATTCATCTTGGTCGAGTAAATCTGCTTTTGATAGGAAATTCTTCGTCGGTAATCCAAGTCTAAATTCTACAATGCTAGAAAGTAACATTTGCGATACAAATCCAGAAGGACTGCGAGATAACATTGGGTCGAATAAGTAAATGATGGCAGATTGGTCACGCCCTAGGACCTCAATAAGATGGGAGGATGCTTCACGGAATGCGAATAATTCAACCTGGCCAGGAGTATCCACGACGATTAATTCTCCAGCGAGGGAATGTAATTCGTCAGCAACGTCTAATGCTTGTGCTGCAACCAAGTCTGCTGCGAGGATTTGTGCTCCATTTGGCCCAAGGTCATATTCGGTCATTACCTCTGTCAATGAGATAACATCTCTAACATCAAACTCCGCATCATAATGCACACGTTCAGCCCCTGGATCGAGGTTCACAGCAATAATTTCAGTTTCTAGAAACCGGCTCCATCTTTGAAAAGATGTTACGAGTGATGATTTACCAGCACCGGCAGTTCCTACAACAAAAATTACCGGAGGTGCAGATGAGTCCATTCCAACCATGCTTTGCCGCTAATCGCATACTTCATCAACCTGCCGTATAACTAGCAAAACCTCCTTACGATAATGAGATTTTGCGGGCAATGGTTATACGCTCGTCAACGATGGAGTGACTGCTGCCATAGCGGCAGATAGAGGAGGACAAAATATGAGCGAAGAAAACACTAACGCACCACCACCACCACCAGGCATGCCACCAGCACCTTCAGGCTCCGGCTGCTCGACAACGACCGCTTCGGTCGTCAGCAACAGGCCAGCAATCGACGAAGCATTTTGTAGCGCTGAGCGCACCACCTTAGTCGGGTCAATTACTCCACACTTGACCAAGTCTTCATACTCGTCGGTCTGGGCGTTGTAGCCGAACGCGCCCTCACCGTCACGGACCTTCGCGACTACAATACTTCCCTCGACTCCAGCATTTGCGGCTATCTGGCGAATCGGGTGCTCTAGAGCCCGGTAAAGAATTTGGACACCAATCTGCTCGTCTTCGTGATCGAGGGTGAGGTCGTTCAGCTTCTCCTGAGCGCGCAGCAGCGCTACGCCACCACCGGGAACGATACCCTCTTCGACGGCGGCACGCGTGGCATGCAGCGCATCTTCCACTAACGCCTTCTTCTCTTTCATCTCTGTCTCGGTTGCGGCACCAACATTAATCACCGCAACACCGCCAGCGAGCTTAGCCAAGCGTTCCTGAAGCTTCTCCCGATCGTAATCCGAAGAACTCTTGTCAATCGCTACCCGGATCTCTTCAATCCGGCCCTTGATGTTGTCACCGTCGCCGGCTCCATCAATGACCGTCGTGTTGTCCTTATCAATCACAACACGCTTAGCCGAGCCTAGGTCGCTAGCAACTGCATTCTCTAGCTTAAACCCGACCTCCTCAGAGATCACCTGGCCACCTGTCAGGATTGCTATATCCTGCAGCATCGCCTTACGCCGATCGCCAAAACCTGGCGCCTTAACGGCAGCTACCTTCAACGTGCCACGGAGCTTGTTCACTACGAGTGTCGCTAGAGCTTCTCCTTCGACATCCTCGGCCACTATCAGAAGCGGACGACCGGTTTGAGCGACCTTTTCCAGAATCGGTAGTAGGTCCTTCATCGAACCGACTTTCTTGTCATGTATGAGAATCATTGGATCCTCAAGTACTGTCTCCATTCTCTCCGGATCGGTCACGAAGTAAGGTGAAAGATATCCACGGTCAAACTGCATGCCGTCTACCGTATCGAGCGTGGTCTCGAGTCCCCGAGCCTCCTCCACGGTAATGACACCGTCCTTCCCGACTTTCTCCATCGCATCCGAAATCAGCTCACCGATTTCAGCGTTGTTGTTCGCCGAGATCGCTCCTACCTGTGCGATGTGGTTCTTGTCTTTGGTCTCAGTTGAGAGCGATTGCAACTCTCCAACCACGACCTCGACCCCCTTATCGATACCGCGACGAATCCCCATCGGGTTCGTCCCCGCGGTAACGTTCTTAAGACCTTCACCGAAGATTGCCTGTGCAAGTACGGTTGCTGTTGTGGTACCGTCACCCGCCACATCGGACGTTTTAGTGGCGACTTCCTTAACCATCTGAGCACCCATGTTTTCCACGGGATCTTCAAGCTCCACTTCCTTGGCCACGGACACTCCGTCCTTGGTCACGGTGGGGGAGCCGAACTTACGATCAAGAACCACATTCCGGCCCTTGGGGCCGAGAGTCACCTTGACCGCAGAAGCCAGCTTGTCGACGCCGGCCTTGAGACGCGCACGCGCCTCGACGTCGAATCCGAGCTCTTTCGCTGCCATGATTCGTTATCTCCTAGTCGATTGCGAATGCGTTACGAGACGATGGCGAGGATGTCGGACTCACGGAGTATTAGATACTCCTGTCCGTCCAGCGTGACATCCGTGCCGCTGTACTTACCGTAAAGGACCTTGTTACCAACTGAGACATCCATCTCAAGTCTAGTACCTTCATCGGAAAGTTTGCCGGGGCCAACGGCCACGACCTCACCCTGAGACGGCTTTTCCTTGGCCGTATCGGGAATATAGAGCCCACCGCGCATCTGCTCGGCTTCCTCTAGCGGCTTCACCACGACGCGATCCGCGAGCGGCTGAACGTTCACATCTGCCATATCCGAATGTCCTCCTGCGTACTTCGCTCAGTCGTGAGTTTAAAAATACAATTCCTAGCACTCGAACACTCTGAGTGCTAAGAGCCATGAAAGGTCGAATCATAGGCGATACTGTCAACGGGTTGAGGCAATTAAAATGCTTTTACCAAGCCTAATGTTTGGCTGCCGCTTATCCGTCCCCGGTCAGATCCTGCATCCGAGAAACTCCCTCCAGCCCCACTATTGCATGAACGACTTCGTCCGCCAACGAGTGTTCGAACCAGTAGCCCAGATCTTGCAGGGACCGAAACGAGGCACGTGCTTCAAGGTACGCGAGCTGAAGCACCTCCCTGGCAGAGCTGGCGAACATCTCTTCGACGCTTCCATCCGGGCAGATCCCGCTTTCCCAGATTCCAGCTAACGCGATGCGCTCTTTCTCGGTGCCCATATGGTGAACCTGAGACACCAGCAAATTATGAGATCGACGACCAATATCGAATTCGAAATCAGTGAGATCATCGACAATTTGGAACGCAGTCCCCAGCCGGATAACAGCCTCTTTGGCGACACTTATCCGCCCTTTGAGATCATCCTCTTCGAGAATTAGCGGAGCTTCAAACGCCAACGCGAATAGTGAACCCCCTCGAACCCTGTGCACCCGATCAAGCATCTCGTTCGGTGCAGGTATGACATCGACCCCACTCTCTTCCGAACCCTCCAGAACACCGATTTCAGCCATCCGATCCATAAGCGCACGCTGGATCGTTAGCACGGATCCCCTTTCTATCACACTAGCCTCCACCGCGCGATCCAATACTGATCGAGCTAAACGCTCGAACGCCATAAGCTGAAGGATCGACATAAACCGCGATCCGGAGTTCGGATCTAATGGGAGTAGTGTTTTTGACTGATCGTCAAAAAGATTGTCCGCCGCTGTAATAGTGCCCTTGATACAGAAATTCAGCTCCGCGTATGCCTGCAGCCTGCTTTTCTCTACGCCGAGTGATCGAAAGATCGAGCTAAACAGGATCAGGAAAAAATACTCCTGGAGAAAGCTCAAACCCTCCGACGTCGTGACCTCCAAAGTCTCCAGTGCAGGAGGAGGAGCCTTGCGGAAGCTGCCATCTATGACGCCCTCGAAATCTAGATGCACTGTCCCGACGGCTTCGGCCTGTGCCTCAATGTCTAAGGCGAGGTTAGACCATACACCCTGTTCCGCTAGGAGTTGGACAGCCCGCGGAGAGCGAAATACTGGGGAGAGAGTCATAGGATCAGGTGAAAGTCGCGCGAGGAATCGGAATCTAGCTAGTTAGGCGTCACTCAAGGGAGGCCAGATGCTCACCAGCGATCGCGAGACCATACAGTGTTAGAAGCGGCTCAATCACCTCTACCGTCTTAAGATGTGGTGCGATCGTGCTGGCAAAACCTCCGGTCGCCACAACTAGTGCATCAGGTCGCTGCCACTCTTCTCTAATTCTAGATACGATACCGTCAATCGATTCGACCGCCTGATAAAAAACTCCACTCTGAATACAGGCCTCGGTCCGGCGGCCAATGACCGCCAAGGGCGGCCTTAGCTCGACACGGGGCAACTTCGCCGTGCGTGCCGACAACCATTCTAACCCTGCTCTGAGCCCTGGAGAGATCGCCCCACCCAAGAAGGCTCCATCCGCCGTAATACAGTCGAATGTCGTCGCCGTCCCTAGGTCGACTACTATCGTATCTCTTCCGAACATTTCCTTTGTTGCCAAGGTGTTCACCACTCTATCGGCGCCCACCGTCAGTGGCTCCTCTACATCAAGCGAGATGGGTAAGTCGGAATGAGGTCCTACCGTCATGACCGGGACCCCGGTGATGGTCCGAATAGTCTTATTCCAGACATAGTTCGCGGACGGAACGACGGAACCGACCACTCCTCGGACAATCTCCCATTCGTTGACATTCTCACCGGCTAGAAACGCCCTTATCAGAGCAGTCATCTCATCACCCGTGCGTGGCACGCTCGAACTGACTCTCCACTCCCCAACAATCCTAGTCGAGGACGCAGCGAGTCCCACTACAGTTTCAGTATTCCCCACATCAACCACCAATTGCACGGCTACTCCCCTTCCTCTGATGGTGTGATAGCACGAACGCTCCCCGAGCGCACCCTCACGATTGAACCGTCCTCTAGCTCTAGCAACAACATGCCACACTCGTCTATGCCACGCGCGATACCCGTTCCGATCTCATCCGTATGAACAAGAAGACCTCGTAAAGTATCTCGTGCCGAAAAAGAATCGACCACTCGATCTATGCTCTCGCGAGCGTCGAGTCGCTCAAGAATCCTCTGAGCGAATCGTCCAGCAAAGCCCGGGATCTCCGAAATTCGATCCGAATGTTCGGCGATTGAGGTCGCAGCTAATGCACGATCACCAAAGGCCTGAGGTGATTCAGATGGGGTCCTGCTCACGTTAATGCCGATTCCAGCGACCACCCATCCATCACCCATTTCGACAAGAACGCCCCCCACCTTTCTTCCCTTTATGATCAGATCGTTCGGCCATTTGATCGATACTATCACGCCTGTCAGCTCTTCGACCACTTCCGCACATGAGATCCCCACGAGAAGTGGTAACTGAGTCGTTACATCATTAGCTCCCAGTACCAGCGACATCCATACTCCCTCTCCCGCTGCTGAAAACCATAGATTCCCATGCCTTCCACGCCCTTCAGTCTGCTCCCAACCAAGAACCAGCGAACCCCGTGGTGCGCCCTCGACGGCTAGCTCACGAGCACGGTCATTCGTCGATTTGATCGACTCCCATACCTCAAAACGCGGCAATCCGTATTCGCGTTCTCGAACAGGGTCCAGTGAGTACGGATAAATCGCGTTCAATTGACAAAAAGATAAGCGAGATATAGAAGGCCTACTGTCCAGCAGTAAGGAGCAAAGAAGTGGAAGGACCTCCTAGCCAGGACCCCAACGAACATTCGAATTGCAAAGACTCCGGTCACCGCCGCTGCTATCCCGCCGATTACCAACAGGGAAAGTGACAGTCCTTCCTGATCATGTCCTATAAGATCAGGAATCTGAAGCACTGCGGCTCCCGCGATCACCGGCACGGCCATTAGGAATGAGAAGGCGGCAGCCTCGCGCGCCTCTAGACCTAGCCACATCGCCGCTACAACCGTTGCGCCAGAGCGTGAGATTCCGGGGATCAGAGCACATGCTTGCGCCACTCCGATCAACAACGCTGCAGTCAAAGTCGGTCGAGTCACGCTTTGCCGACCCATCGCTGACCGACTGCTCCACAAGACAACTCCGGTGACTAACAAAGCTATCCCTGGCACCGCAGGGGCATCAAACAACAGCTCGATCGGTTCCTTGGCCAAGATTCCTATAAGGCCCGCTGGGATCGTAGCTACAAAAAGTAATCCTGCGTATGAAAGTGAATGTTGGTCTTTGCCAAGCACCCCAACCGTGAGTTCAGTAATCCTGCTACGGTAGACGAGCATGATCGAAAAAAGGGTTCCAAGGTGGACAATCACTTCGAACGCCACACCCTCAACACTGACCGAAAGCAAGCTCTGCACGATGACGAGGTGTCCAGAGCTCGAAACGGGGAGGAACTCCGTCGCTCCCTGGACGATACCGAGTAAAAACGCATCCCACGCTGTCACGACGAAAGTACCCGCTCGTAATATGCCTCGTACTGTGGAACCACTATTTCCGTGGAATACCTGGATTGCGCCACTTCGAGCCCTGCACTCGACATCCGCTCTCGCAAATCTTTATCCTCCAGAAGCTCAACCCCGGCTTCCGCCATCCCTGAAACATCACCGACATCCAAAAGTCTACCGCTGACTCTATCCTCCACGACCTCGGGTATTCCCCCCGCGCGCGCTGCGATCACAGGCGCACCACTTGCCATAGCCTCTAAGGCTGCGAGACCAAAAGATTCCTTCTCAGACGGAAGCAGAAACAAGTCTGCGCACGAAAGTAAGTCCTCGACCGCCGGGTGTTTACCAAGAAACAAAACTCGATCCTCTATATCCAGCTCACGCGCCAGCTGGCTTGCCCTTGGGCGATCAGGACCATCACCAACCATAACCAACCGAGCAGGTACTCTCTCTTGGATTCTTGAGAACACAGAAACCACATCTTCAGCCCGCTTCACCGGTCGAAAATTCGAGACATGCATCACAATACTCTCACCCTCAGAGGCAAACTTGGCCCTGTGGCACGGTTGACGGTCAGGCCGCCATACATGTGTATCAATAAAATTGGGGATCACCTGAATCCGCTTTTCTGGAACCGAGAAACCTTCAACAGTCTGCTCTTTCAAGTAATCTGAAACGGCAGTGAGACCGTCGGATCCCAGGATTGAAAAACGCGTGATCTCATGGAATGACGGGTGAAGCCCGACTAGAGTGATATCGGTGCCGTGAAGCGTTGTGACGATCCGCAGACCCCGCTCATCTCCGAGCATCTGGCGAGCTAGGTACGCTGACACCGCATGTGGGATGGCATAATGCATGTGTACAAGGTCCAAATCGTGCCTTAGGGCGGTGTCGTGAAGAGCTACAGCTAATGCGAGAGCGTACGGTGGATGCTCAAATAACGGGTAGTCCTCCATCTCTACTTGATGAAAAAACACCCTCTCCTGTAAGCCCGCCAAACGGAAGGGTTGATCATACGAAACGAAATGCACTTCATGCCCGCGAGCCGCGAGAGCTAAGCCCAATTCCGTAGCGACGGCTCCGGAGCCACCGTACGTCGGATAGCACGTTATCCCTATTTTCACATCTACACCTAGCCGACTCGGGCATTAAGGGCTTGAAGTACCGTGTCGGCTTGTAGGTCAACCGGCTGAGTCGCATCTATAGTCACAGTATGATCCGGCAGCTGATGTCTAATCCAGGTGAGCTGACGACGTGAATACTTTTTCGTACTGGCAACAATTTCCTTTTTCGCCTCCGCTAATGACGCATCTCCGCGCACATATCTAGACATCTCTCGATATCCGGTCGCAGTCATGCCTGGGTCTTTATCCCCATACCCGCTAGCGATCAATCCTCTTACCTCACTTTCTAAACCCCTCTCTACCATACGACTCACGCGATCTTCAATACGTCGATCGATCTCTTCTCGGGGAAGGTTAAGCACAATCACAACAGCAGGCAGGCATGGCGCCTCCGCTGGTGCCTCCACGTGCCACCTTGAGAGAGTCATGCCCGTCAGAAGAGAGACTTCGATAGTTCTAGCCATTCGTTGGGGGCCGCCAGCCACTGATACTTCGGCTCTGTCGGGATCTAGGGCACGCACAAATCTCGAAAGGGTCTCGTTAGACTGGGCCCCTAGCCATTCCCTTAGTCGTTCTCTACTCAACGGGTCTAAAACCGGTTCCGTGAACATGGGACTCAACAGCGTTTTAAGGAAAAAACCACTCCCACCGACTATGACCGGCAGGCTCCCACGTGATGCGATGCCATCAACCCAGCGACGGGCATCCCGACCGAACTGACCAGCCGAATATCGCTGTCGTGGCGTCACTAGATCTAGGCCATGGTGCGGAATTATGTCACGATGCTCCGCCCCGACCTTATCAGTTCCTATGTCCAGCCCTTTATAGACCTGCCGGGAATCCATAGAAATCACCTCGATCGGAAATCTCTGCGACAGCTCAACCGATAGAGCTGTCTTTCCGGAGGTAGTGGGCCCTGTAAGAACCAGAGAAATTCCCTCGAACGGAGCGAGCAGTCCCTCACGAATGCTCACTTGCGGCCGAACTTCCGCTCCAGTTCTCCTTTCGAGAGTCGTACAATCGTCGGACGTCCATGCACGTCATGATGGGGTAATTCTGTCGCAAACAATTGATCAAAAAGCTCTTGCATTTCTGACTCCGACAATTTCTGCCCCGCCTTGATCGCGCTCTTGCAAGCGAAGGTGCTGGCAATCCTCTCATGTTGGTTGCGAGCGGCACGGACTAAGTCCGATCCATGCGTCAACTCATGAATCATTTCACGGAATGCTCTCTCCGCGTCGAAGTATCGATGTGGATTGGGGACAGCATGCACTATGACAGTGTCACCTCCAAAATCCTCGACCTCGAATCCCGCTCCCGATAAAAGACTTCCAAGGTCTCCAATCATGGCCACCTCAGGAGCAGTCAGCTTTAGAGTTAGCGGGAAAAGAAGTCGCTGACTTTCCTGCCCTCCCGACTCAAACCCATCCATAAGACGTTGAAACAAGATCCTCTCGTGTGCGGCATGTTGATCTACAATGAGGATCCCATCTCTTGTCTCAGCAAATACGTAAGTATCTAGCATCTGCCACAACCTTGGCCTGGCCCCCGGTTCAGGAAGAGGCTGGGCTCGACCGCCTCTCGTACTCCCTCCCTCAACTCCCGACTGATCAGGCCCACGATCTTCCGAAGCTATCGGCACGAAAAGTGCCATCTGAGAATCCGTCCCTG
>DLTN01000060.1:19519-26801 GCA_002500925.1 Gemmatimonadales bacterium UBA7835
CCTCTAGGCTGGTCGAAGGTGGCAGCACTGGCTTCATCGTCCAATGCAGACCGGACCGCGCCTTCGATTAAACCCTCAACGCGATTCTGCTCTCTAAACCGCACCTCGGACTTGGCGGGATGCACATTCACGTCAACCTGATCGCCGGGAACCTCCAAATACAGAAAGAGCCAGGGCCGAACACCCTGTGGGATCGTTGTTCGGTAGCCCCGTTCTACCGCCCTTACCAAAGCTGGAGATCGGAATGGGCGTCCGTTGACGAAAAGATGGCTCCGTCGAAAACCTGGCCTGGCCGCGTCCGGGCGTTGAATCAATCCCGCCACGATAAAGCCATCTTCGTCCCTAGACGTCGGGATTAGCGCGCTCGCATGCTCACTTCCCCATACCTGAGCTATCCGCACTGCAGGTCCTTCTGCCGTCGGGAGATCAAGTAGCACACGATCATCAGAGGTGAGTACAAATGAAACTCTCGGATTGGCGAGACTGAGCGCAGTCACTATTTCGTTAACAGCCCTTGTCTCGGCACTGACCGACTTAAGAAAACGAGCGCGCACCGGTGCATTGTAGAAAAGATTTCCAACCTCTACAGTGGTCCCACGCCGACGTGCTACATCGCTCACCTCACTGATTCCGCCAGCGTTGAGCTGAACGCGGGTGCCGACCTCCCCTCTGCCATTCCACGTCTCAATAGACATGCGTGACACAGCAGCAATTGAAGGTATCGCTTCCCCCCTGAACCCGAACGTGGGCACACCCGTAAGGTCTTCTGCAACCTGGATCTTGCTCGTCGCATGACGGTCCAGGCACAGGAGAGCATCCTCTCTTCCCATCCCTATTCCGTCGTCACTTACTCGGATCCGCCTCTTGCCCCCGCGCTCAATCGCGACCTCGACCCGTGAGGCGTTAGCATCAAGCGCGTTCTCAGTGAGTTCCTTAACCGCTGACGCGGGGCGCTCTACCGCTTCACCCGCTGCTATCTGATTTGCTACCGTGTCGGGTAAAATCCTGATTGTTCGGCTCATATTGTCCCTAACCCGTAAAACCGTCGAGCATTCTGTGTCGTACGTTGGGCCACTTCTTCATAGGACAGCATAAGTAACGAAGCAACAGCGTGCGCAACGTGGACCACGTTCGCTGGCTCGTTTCGTCGCCCACGAAACGGGACGGGTGAGAGATACGGAGAATCCGTCTCTATTAACAGGCGCTCACTCGGCACCTCCCTCAGCAAAGATGCGGCTGAGAACGACTTAAACGAGGCGATACCGGATGCTGAAACATACCAGTCCGCTGCCATCGCCTCGGTGAAGGCCCGATCTCCACCAGTGAAACAGTGCAGAACACCCACGGTTCCCGACGGCATAGCACGTATTGCCGCAGCGATGTCATCATCCGCATCGCGCGCATGCACTACGACGGGAAGTGAGAGTTCGCACCCGAGTTGAAGGTGAGCGTCGAATGCTACTCGCTGCGCGGCCCGCGACGCGTGCTCGTAAAAATAGTCGAGCCCAGTCTCTCCAATCGCGACGACCTCAGCCCTGGAAGAGGCTATTTCGCGAACCCTGTCTAGATCACCGGATGCAGCTACACCCACCGCATGTGGGTGAATGCCGGCTGTGCTGTACACACCTTCCCTTTTCGCAGCAAGCTCGGCCGCACTCGCTGCGTCATCGGCATCCGATGAGATCAGTGTGATTCCTTTGACACCTGCTTCGGACGCCCTGAGAAACACTGCGTCCCTATCGTCTCGAAACGCGGTGTCGGTCAGATGGCAGTGACTGTCGAAATACTCCGTCACACCGTCGCGGGCCGAGGCCGTTCCTTCTTCTTCCGCTCTGGATCCGCGACACCCCAACGATTCTGGATTTCAATCAGAGCAGGAGAGGCAACAAAGATCGAGGAATACGTTCCAATGACGACTCCCAGGATCAGAACAATCGTGAAGTCGCGAATGACGGCACCCCCTAGCACCAATAGAGCTGTCAAAACAGCGAGCGTCGTCCCGGAAGTGAGCACTGTCCTCGGTAGCGTCTCATTAATCGATGCATTCACTAGCTCGATGGGGTCGCGCTTTCGGCCGCCCTTCGCCTTCATGTTCTCCCGGATTCGATCAAATACCACGATGGTATCGTTGAGTGAATAACCTAGGATTGTCAGAATCGCAGCCACGGTCGGTAAAGAGATTTCCGTACGAAACGCTGCAAGAAATCCGAGGGTGATCAAAATGTCGTGCGCAGTCGCGATCACTGCTGCTAATCCAAATCTCAACTCGAAACGGAACGCGATGTAGACTAGCGTGAGCAGGAACGAGAGGAGCACTGCCAACAACGCCTTGGTCTGCAATTCGCCACCAACCTTTGCACCAACCAACTCTGTCCGAACGACCTCTACACCGCTGTTTGGGAGGTTCGCCGTCACGTCGTTCTCAATCTGCTCTGCCACTTCAGTGATCGACGCATCTTCGGCCAGCGGAGCTCGGATCACAAATTCATTTTCGGATCCGAATTGCGTGATCGGCGGAGCTTCAGCCCCACCTAACGCATCGCGAAGGTCACCGGCGCTCACCGGCTGTTCGAATCTCACTTGAACTAGAGATCCGCCTAGAAAATCCACACCGTAATTCAGCCAACTTCCCAAGGAAACCACATTCATGAACATGGCCGCAATGCCCATGGCAATAACGGTGCCTGACACGAAATACGCGCCCCGGCGCTTTTCAATGAAGCGATACTGAGCTTTGTCGAAGAGTCTCATAATATTATCGGCTCAGATACTAATCGGATCCGATGCCTTCTTTCCAGACAGATAAGCCAGGAAGAAGGAGCGGGTCACAAAGAGTGCGGAGAAGAACGACGCCACGATTCCGATCGAGAGTGTTACGGCAAAACCTCGAACAGGCCCCGTACCAACCCCAAAGAGAATCAACGCCGTGATAAGTGTGGTGATATTTGCGTCAACGATCGCAGACAGGGCATGCCGGAAGCCTTCATCTACAGAAGTACGAGTCGCGCGCCCTTTGTCTAATTCCTCTCTGATTCTCTCAAAGATCAGCACATTGGCATCAACCGCCATGCCGATGGAGAGAATCAGGCCTGCAATGCCTGGTACGGTGAGCGTTGCCCTCATCCCGACTAGCCCTCCAAGTACCAGAAGCACATAAACAGCAAGAGCGCCAACCGCTAAAAAGCCAGCCATACCGTAATAGATCATCATAACAACTATGACGAGCGCGAGCCCTACAAGACCGGCAATCTGTCCCTGGTCAATTGAGTCCTGCCCCAGAGAAGGTCCAACAGTTCTTTCTTCTATGATATTGATCCGAGCCGGAAGTGCGCCTGCCCGGAGAACGAGAGCAAGGTCACGCGCTTCCTCCATTGGCGTTCCCTGACCCATCTCAATCTGGCCACGAGCACCTATTCGATCTCGGATCACCGGCGCACTCATGACCTCGTTGTCGAGCACAATCGCCAGATAGTTACCGATGTTGGCCCCAGAAAAGCGCGCAAATTGGCGACCGCCCGCCCTGGAAAACTGAAACTGTACCTGAGAAGCATTGAACTGCGGATCTCGCATCGCAGTTGCGTCTTCGAGTTGCTCTCCCGTCAGGAAGGAATCCTCTTCAAGCACGTACAGGAGGTAGTAGGTCTGCGCTGCCTGACCCCACAACTCTGATCCCCAAAGCATGATCTCTTCACGAGGAAAAGCTCTTTCGACCTCGGGCATTGCAAGAAACATCTCAGCTACTGGACGATCCGCAGTCAAAACTGCGTAAGTGCCCTCGATATCGCCCCGCCTTAAGAGCGAAGAAAACGGCCGAAGAGCGTTCTCCTCGGCCTCAATCGAGTCTGAAACAGCAGCGGCACTGCTAGCTGCGGCAGCAGCGCTGTCGACTGCAGTCGCGGTGTCAGCTCCGAAGAGAAGATTCTCTAAGTTGCTCGTTTCCTGCGTGACTACTGCTCTCCCCAGAGCTGTAATCGAATCGACACCAAGCGACGCCACTATCGCTCTGTCGATGCGACGGAGTGCACCATCCATATCCGAGGTAGGCAGCACCTTCTTGAACTCCAGAAAAGCATTGCGCTGGACAATACCCTTCGCCTGTTCCTCGTCGTCGATTCCTGCCAATTCGACGATCAGACGCTCACCGCCAACCTTTTGGATGAGCGGCTCCTCTACACCGAACTCATCGATGCGTGTACGAATAATCCGCTCGACGCGATCGATCATGTCTGACTTCGCCTCGGGCGTCATGGTACCGTCAGGATCATCCACCTCCAGCACCAAATGCATCCCGCCTTGGAGGTCAAGCCCGAGCTTGAGCCACTGGCCGGTTTCTGACTTGTTTGAGTATAGCTGCCAGCCAGCCATCAGCACTATAAGTGCGATGGTGATCAGGCGGCCCCGAAGAGACTTGAACATGGACGCGAGGGGTTCGACGAAAAAACAGCCCGGAATAGGGCTCAAGGCAAGGACTTAGACCAAAAAATACAGCCCGTAAAGCTGTCCCGCGACCTTTAGCATGTCAACGGAATCCTGCGGATACTGGGGAGTGCCCTACTTGGGCACCCGTCGATCTCGACAAGATTCAGCGGTATTCTCGTGCTGCGCTCAGAAGTATAGCAGAGTCCCAACGCGCAGTGTCCAGAACGTGCCATCAGCCGATGACCGATACAGGTCTATATTCGCACTAACCCTACTGCGGCCTTGGAAGTAGGCAGCGAAACCCGGTGTAACGAGCACGCCCCCGTCGTTGTATGAGCGCTTATTGGGATCAGCAATACTGACTCTGATCATGGGCTCTAATCCCACTACCCGCTCGGAATTATGCGGCACATACCAAGAGGCCTGGATCTGCTTGGCATCGAACCAAGGAACAGTGCTCCAAGCTCTCTTAGCCAATCTCCAATTTTGCCCTCGCATGTACGCGGCCTGTATAAGTAAGCCATCACGCCACGTGCCGTGCTGGATGTCCAGCCCCCATGCCTTGGCATAATCGACTTGGTTGAGCCTCTGCTGGACGTCATAGTCCTTGAGCGTAGCATTAACCCCAACCGTCAACGCTTCTGCAAGCCCGAAGGTCAGCCGCGCAGCGGACGACAAGTACCCGTTATCACCAACGGCACCATTCTTGGTCCCGTTGGTTAAGCTTGCCTGATAACCGAACCGGTCGACTTGTCCGTCGATACGGATACCACTGTCCCTGTTCGCGAACAGCAGGCCTTCGCTAAGTCGGCCGTATGAGCAGATCCCTCCTACTCCATCGCATCCATCATACCCGGGGATACCCCCGGCACGCTCTAGAAACTGAACATCCGAAATACTGTTCAATACAAACACGTCAAAGGACCTCTTAAAGCGACCGAACGTGATCCGAAAACCTCGGTCAAACCGAAGCCGGATCTGAGCGTCGAGAACAGTCGCGTCATTAGGTAGATCGGTAACAAACACCGCTTCTAAGAAAGCGCTGTAGCTTGCATTTAGCGTTATCCAGCCTCGTCGAACACGAAACGTCTGAGACCCAGCGTCCGCCGAGGCGTTGATATAGTGGAGATCCAACTGCCCACCGACTCTTAATTTGGCGTCCCGACTCGTGACCTCAGTCTGTCCTTCTAGTTTCCCAGGGACCCAGAGCGCACCAAACGCCAATGCCAAGAGCGTTAGAAGCCTTAACCTCATAGCTCTCCCAGACGATGGTAGTAAAGTTGCCCGAGATGCCATCCTAGGTGCCATACGATGTGAACGAGGTACTCCTGTGTCGTAACGCCTCTCATGCTGACGGGCGCATCGCCCGGGTACGGGGCCGCGAGCTCTGCGTCACTGAGCCCTTCAAGAATCGGTACCACTGTGTCTCGACAAGAGAAGATGCGCGCGAGGACTTCGTCGCGAGAGAGTTTACGTTCATCGAACTCAGCCGGACGATCTCGCACATATCCAGTTCCTCCGAGATGGGCGCCGACGAAATGCATTAGGTTCCCAACAAGGTGGATAGCAAGAGTTCCTGGAGGGTTTAGCTGCCCTCCGCGTGTGACCCAGAGGGCCTCGTCCCCGGGCAAATCCCTAATCTCATCGGACAGGCGGGCCAGCTCCCTACTCACAATCAGTCCGAATTGGTAACCCAATGAGTTAGCTGTCATAAGAAACTAGTTTGGCACAGACTTTGTAGGTGTACATCTCACAGATATCCAGAACAAAGCGCCGAAGGGAGTTTTTATAAACCGAAACGATCGCACTCTCAGCCTGTCGTAACGGCTCAAGAAGCTACAACGCCCCTAACACCCCGACTATCTTTTTACATGCCCACACGCAATGACCAGAAGCGACGACTAGAGGTTGGGCTCGGCAGCCTTGCCTTGGAAGAAAACGTCCCTCTCGCTCCTATGACCACATTTCGCATTGGTGGGCCAGCTGACTTCCTTGTTCGGGTTCGAACTTCAGACGAGCTAGAGCGGGCTGTCAGTACAGCCCGCGCAAATCAAATCCCATGGTTCCTTCTTGGCCATGGAGCCAATATCCTCGTGGCGGACGCAGGTTTCCGGGGACTTGTAATTCGCTGTGAACTCGACGGTATCGAATTCCTCGAACATGATAGAGTTCGGGCTGGAGCGGGTGTTGCAATGTACCCCGATCTAATCAACGAAACGCTTATAAGGGGACTCGGTGGCCTACACCACTTCGTTGGCATACCTAGCACTGTGGGCGGAGCATTGTGGCAAAATCTGCACTTCCTAGCGCCTGATCGTCAGCGAACCTTCTTCATAGAAGAGGTACTGGCATCCGCTGAGATCCTTACCGAGGAGGGTGAGCGGAAGACTGTGGACGTGGATTATTTTGAGTTCGAATACGACCACAGTGTGCTCCATCATCGATCGGATATCGTTCTTTCAGCGACGTTCGCGCTAGCAAAGGAACCAGTCGACGAACTCCGGAAGGTGGTTAGGAGCAACCTTGAGTGGCGAGATGATCGGCATCCAGATCTCTGGCTGTACCCCAGTGTTGGCTCAATCTTCAAGAAGATCGACGGTATCGGCGCCGGACGTCTAATCGACGAATGCGGACTGAAGGGCCATTCCCAAGGAGCGGCCGGAATCTTCCACCGGCACGCGAACATCATAGTAAATCACGGAGGGGCTACAGCGTCAGAGGTTCGGGCACTGATCGATTTAGCTCGTGATACCGTAGCTCGAGAGACAGGTCACGAACTAATGACCGAAATCTCTTTTGTAGGAGACTTCAGGTAATCCAGTTCTATCATGAGTCCCTAGCACACTCAGACGAACCTGCTTCT
>DLTN01000060.1:27179-61072 GCA_002500925.1 Gemmatimonadales bacterium UBA7835
ATGTCGTGTCCACCCGGATAGCTGATTGTCCTATAATCGATGCCGCCCTCGCGAAGGCGCTCATCTTCTTCTTGTTTTAACTGAGAAGACAAAGCCCGATCTTCAGTTCCGCGAACCATAATCAACTCCACGCTCTCTAGGCGCTGACGAGCAAGTTTCAAGTCAATGTCGGGCGGCGAGAAGTCTCCCCAGAGAATCAAGCGCGACGGAGCCCTCGACCCACTTATCGCCCACCGAGCCGCGGTTGCGACACCCTGACTGAACCCAACAACGGTCAAAGGAACTTTTCCGGTCTCCCCCTCGATTCGGACTACTAATTGATCTAGGTATTCAACGTAATCCCGGATCTCATTTAGACGATCCTCCCTAGTCATCCATGTCGCGCCAACCACCGAAGCCACACCATGCCTTCCCTGCTCTTGTGATACATAGAATCGAGACAGTGCCTCGGGCGCGACAATCAGTCTGAGACCATTGTCGATTGGCTTGAAGCGGCGTATGAAGCGACGAGCGAGCTGTTTGTAGCCGTGCAAGACCAACCAAACCTCTTCCGCCGACTCCGGTGTTCCCAGCGTCCAATACCGAGCAGTCCGCTCCACTTTGAGGTGGTGCTCTATTGCACCGGTCTTAGGATCACTTCTTCTCATCTATAGATAAACCTAGGCTGGGTAAGTGAGAACTCAGATATGGAACGGATTCTCACACTCTTCAAGAGCAGGTTGGTTAAGATCCATCTCCGATATTTTAGGGCCTACCAAAGGCCATCGGATGGCCAGCAGATCATCGTTCCAACGAATACCTCTGCTGAGCTTTGGCTCGTAGTAATCAGTGACCTTATACAGCACACCAGCGGTTTCGGAGAGAACACAGTACCCATGAGCGAATCCAGGCGGGATCCAAAGCATTTCTCCCTGCTCCGCATCAAGCGCACGACCTACCCAATGTCCAAACGTTGGCCCTCCTTGCCGGATATCGACGGCAACGTCAAAAATTCGGCCCTGAACCACTCCAACCAACTTACCCTGAGCCGCGGGTGGCAACTGATAGTGAAGGCCCCGTAAAACACCGCCTGACGAATACGCAATGTTTTCTTGCACGAACGTCGGAGCGATCCCAGCGGCGGCAAACTCTTCTTGCCGGTAGATCTCCGTGAAAGACCCTCGATCATCTCGATGCTTTCTAGGACGCACCACAATCACGTCCGGGATGCCGAGCCGCTCAAAAGTGAAAGACATATCGAAAAGCTAGGTCTGGGTGCTGTCTATGACGAGACGCTGTATCGATCGAAGGAAACGCTGCCGCACCCGCCACAGCAACAATACAGCAACCACTCCTATTCCAACGGCAAGACCCCACCAGATTCCTCGCGGCCCCGCGCCTAGCTTAAACCCTAGCAACGCTGATACCGGAAGTCCGATGAGCCAAAAACCAACAAGGTTCAAGAGCATTGGAACCCGCGTATCAGCGACACCACGCAGAGCTCCAGCCGACGCAACTTGCAGACCGTCAAAGATCTGGAATACTCCAGCAATCGGTAGCAGCGCGGCTGCCGCTGCGACTACCATATGATCATTAGAAAAGATTCGGGCGAGCGGTACTGGGACTGCGATAAACGTCACCGCAGTGACCGTCATGAATGCGGTAACGGTAACCAACCCCGCGCCCACTGCACGGCGGGCGGCTTCTGGCTCTCCCCTACCCACAGCCTGACCAACTACAACGCTGGTCGCCTGGGCCACCCCTACCGGAATCATGAAGGTTAGAGCCGCGAGCTGCAGGGCAACCTGATGGCTAGCCATAGCAACCGTACCCAACAACCCCATCAGCAATCCTGCCGCCCCAAAAACTCCGAATTCCAGAAGCTGCTGAGCACCTATCGGAGCCCCCAAACGTATGAATCGGATGATCGGTTCGAGATCGAAAGAGGCTCTCCTCCAAGGACGGATAGTAGGTCGAAGCTGAGACCACGCTAAGGCAACGAGGAGACCCAAGAGGAACCACCGACTTAAACTAGTAGCCCACGCAGAACCTACCGCACCGAGCCGCGGGCTCCCGAAGTTTCCAAAGATCAGGATCCAGTTTAGTCCGGCGTTGAGAACGTTGGCCACCAGTACCGTGAGCACTATAGCTCGAACCCGACCCATGGCTTGTAAACTTTGCCGGAATACTCCGAACGCATAGAACGGGAACACCCCGAGGATAAGTCCGTGGACATATTGCACGGCTATCGGCACCACCTCCTCCGGCTGACCAGCAAGCGTCAACAGGGGGTTCACCGGGATCATTAGGAGCATTGCCAATGCAGCTAGAGCCACTCCAAGGATTAAGCCTCTCTGCACCCCGTGCGCCACACCTGATGAGTCTCGGGCCCCAACAGCCTGCGCGATAACTGGATCCAAAGCGAATAAGACGCCCTGACCAAAAACTGCCATCATCAGGAAATAAAGATTACCCAAAGCAACCGCCGCTAAGCCCGCGGCCGATACCCGGCCGACCATGACGGTGTCGACGGCGCCCATCGACATCAGGCCCAGCTGGACCAGAGTCACCGGTGCCCCGAGCTCGACCAGAGCCTTTAGGTCAACTGGTTGAGGTCGAAACTCCTGAACACGACCCCCCCAGGGTTTTCTCTTAACAGATGAGGATTCGTCGGTCACTCCGACCTACCAAGATCATTACACTTCATTATGGAAGCTTCCCCACCCATCTCCTTGATAACACGATCATATCTCGGCTCTCGTAGAAGCATGGTCTCGAGATTTCCAGGAACAGGCTCTCGAAGTGAACTCGGACGCTCAGCACAAGGCAGTCGACTTCTAGGCAAACTTCTGTCTACCCAAAGAACGTCCGAGATGAGTTAGACGATCGCTACGATGACTCATTGTTGAAAGCCCGTTGGGTCCAATAAAGTGCGGCGGCTGAGCCCGCTGCGGCGAGAAAAGTTCCTGCTCGACATTGCCTCACATTAACAAGAGCAAGATGATTGATACCGCCTATATCAACAGACAAATCCGATGCCCCAAAAGAAAGAAAATCCCAGTACTGAGCTGAACAGATGGTGGAGTCTCCTCTCGCGATTCCCGGTGGGCCGATGGATCTTTTCCAAGCTTCTTGGCTTGATGGTTCCTTATACGAGGTCAATCAAATGCACCGTGCTCCAATTCGAACCCGGGTACGCAGAAGTTCTACTGTACGACAGGTGGCGCGTAAGAAACCACCTAGGCTCCGTGCATGCTGTAGCCCTGGCTAACGTAGGAGAGCTAGCCACAGGCCTTTCACTCATCAGTGGGCTCAGTCCTCACCTCCGAGCAATCCTGACTGGCCTTGACGTGCGCTATACCAAGAAGGCGCGAGGTTCCCTTGTGGCTGAAGCCAAATGCACGGTTCCGGAAGTCGTCTCTGAAGTGAATCACCCTGTAGAGGCAACTGTTCGAGACAGCGATGGCGACACGGTTGCTATAGTGACAGCACACTGGAGGGTAGGTCGTATCCCAGGCCCAGCACAAATATGAACCCTAAGCTAGAAACTAGCCTCACTCGCGATGCAGGTATCTCAGTACCCTTAATCTGTGGACCAATGTACCCGTGCTCCAACGTTGAGCTCGTCGCGGCTACTTCAGAAGCCGGAGGGTTGGGTGTAGTACAACCAGTAACATTGACATACGTCTTTAAGATGGACTTTCGTGAGGGTCTTAAGGCCATCCGAAGGATCACAGACCGACCCATTGGGATGAATGTTCTTATTGAGGGTTCTTCGAATACATACCGGAAGCGCATGGAAACCTGGATCGAAATCGCCTTGGAAGAGGGCGTAAGGTTCTTTATAACCTCACTGGGTAAACCCCAGTGGGTGGTGGATCGGGTTTCCAAAGTTGGCGGAGTCGTCTATCACGACGTCACAGAACGGAAATGGGCCGAAAAAGCTTTGGATTCAGGCGTTCATGGGCTGATCGCGGTCAACAGGCGCGCGGGGGGCCATGCCGGGGGCAGGTCCGCATATCAATTACTGGAGGAAGTTGGAGACCTTGGTCTCCCGGTCACGTGCGCTGGAGGCATCGGGCGACCTGAAGAGTTCGCAGACGCGTTGTCCATGGGGTATGAGGGAGTCCAGATGGGGACGCGTTTCATCGCGACGGAAGAGTGTCGAGCTAGCTCGGCTTATAAACGCGCCATCGTCGGGGCCGAAGAAGGAGATATAGTGTTGACCGAACGTCTGACAGGTGTCCCAGTGGCGGTGATCAACACACCCTACGTACAACGACTAGGATTGAAGGCAGGCCCTCTCGCCCGACGAATGCTAAAGGGCCATAAAACTAAGCATTGGATAAGGAACCTATACTCCATAAAGTCGGCGTGGACGCTAAAACGCACCGCCTACGATGAGGGCGGTGCCACCGAATACTGGCAGGCGGGGCGCTCAGTTTCAGGTATCGAAGAAATCCTGCCCGTATCTACGGTCATCGAAACTTGCGCAAAAGCGGCCCAAACCCGCCTCAACTCTCTTGATCAGTAACACGCTCGGACACTCCGCCTCCGTGTTGTCCAATCCGTGGCAAATTCCATGCAATCAAAAGTGCGCATGGCAACCCTAAGCCAAGTCCCCACAGCAGTAACGTCTCGAACAGTACTGGAAGGGCGAGCACAGTAGCCACCCAGTCAGCCACTAGAAGTACGATCCCGCCAATCAGTCCATATCCGAGCAGGACAATCAAAACTCTGCGAACGCCATGGCTTCGCATCTCACCCTACTTCTGGGAATGGGTCCTGAGATCCTGACGGGTCTAGCAGACGCCGTTGGGTCGTTTCCGCCCTCGGGACGCCGTTTTCCACTTCGGAGTGCGTGTAATGCCTTCTGAAGAATTCTGTAGCATCGTCCACTAAAGAGTATAGAACCGGGACCAGGATCAGCGTCAGAAACGTCGCAAACAGAATACCTGCTATGATCGCGACCGCCATTGGTCCCCACCACGCTGCCTGCATACCGCCCCAGTACAACTCAGGAGCGAGTGAGCGATATAGACCGAAAAAATCAAAATTCAGCCCTATCGCGAGTGGGACCATACCAAGTGCAGTCGTCATCGCTGTAAGCACCACCGGCCGCAGTCGCGTTTTGCCACCCTGAACGAGGGCCTCCCGACGATTCATGCCGTCCCTGTCTCTCAGGATATCGATATAGTCGATCAGGATGATCGCGTTGTTCACCACTATCCCGGCAAGCGAAATGATACCAACCCCAGTATTGATGATCCCAAAGGGCATCTGAAACATCATAAGTCCAATCAGGACTCCTGCGGTTGACATTATCACAGACGTTAGAATGATCACCGGCTTGATGACCGAGTTGAACTGGCTAACCAGTATGAAGCCGATCAACATCAGAGCCGTGAGGAAAGCACCACTGAGGAATTCGGTAGCCTCGTCTTGCTCCTGAGACTGTCCCGCATATTGCAGCGTGTATCCCGGCGGCAGTGTCTGAAAGAACTCAGTCAGCTCTGACTGAACTTCAGCAAGAATAGCATTATTTGAGTAGCCAGCCGCAACATTGGAAGTAATCGTCGCCATACGCATCCGATCTTTTCGACGGATCGTACCCGCCCCATCCTCCACGCCCCATGTGGCAACCTCAAGTAGTGGAACCTGAACGCCTTCGGCCATCACAGTCAGTTCCCGGAGCCCCTCAAGTTCATCCCGGTATTCTGGCGCTAACCGAACGATAATGTCGTATTCGTCGTTACCCGTTCGGTATTTAGCCGCTTCGATCCCGTTAATCGCTCCCCGGACAGCCATCCCAATCTTTTGCGTGTTTAGATCATAGAGAGCCGCCTTTTCACGATTGACGTTGATCGATAACTCGGGACGTGCAGCGTCCATATCGCTATCGAGACCAGCCAGCTTAGGAAATACCGGCGAGTCCTCGAGAATGTCCATGATTTCATCCGAAAGCCTCCTTAACTCATCCGGATCCTCACCCACGATTTCAATGCTCACAGGAGCACCTTGAGGAGGCCCCTCACTGACCTTGTCCACCGTGATCGTGGCTCCGGCTATTTCGATCCCTATTGTCGCCTGCATCTCTGCAAGTGTTACGAAAGCGTCAGATTCACGATCTTGAAAATCGACCAGAGAAATGGAGACACGGCCACCCTCGGGCCCCGATGGCCCACCCCCCATAGGATTTCCACCACCACCCCCGCCACCTGAAACGGCCACGACAGATTCCCAGTCTGTGCGGCCCGCCATTGCCTTGAGCTCGCTCTCGAGGCGCTGAACGATCCCATCGGTCACAGAAGCTCTCGTTCCAACAGGAGTTTCCACGTCTATCAGTAGCATCGGAGGTGGCATATCCTCCGGGAAATACTCTAGACCTGACCCCAGTGGAGTCGCTAGATACGTCACGAACGTCGCAATGAACAGCGCGACCGTCGATCCGATGAGTCTCGCTCTATTGTTGAGTGACCAACGCAAACCGCGCTCATACCGATCCATCGTCCTCGGCAGAAGCGAGTCTTGAAAAGAGCGCCCGGCAGCCCGTAATACAAAACGGTGCAGGAACCAGATTGCAAAGGCCGTGCCTGTAAACATGACTGCTGTCAGCGGGTTTGCACTCGCTGTACCGAGCAGTATGAGTGCGACACCTCCGAGCACCGTCCTGCGAGCCGTAGGTGTGAGTGGCGACCTCGGCCTGCCATCCAGCCGCATAAACATTCCGCACAGAGTCGGAATGATCACCAGGGCGACGAAAAGTGAACTGCTTAGAGTGATGATCAAAGTACGTGGGAGATAACCCATAAATTCACCCACCTCTCCCGGCCAGAAGAGAAGTGGTGCGAATGCTGCCAGCGTCGTCGCAGTGGCTGCGATGATCGGCAGCGCGACCTCGCCGGTAGCCTTTTTTGCAGCCGTTAGGCGATCCCACCCCTCTTCGATGTATCTATATATGTTCTCGACGACCACTATCGCATTATCCACCAGCATCCCCAATGCTAGGATCAGGCTGAAGAGGACGATCATATTCATCGAGACGCCCATTGCCTTCAGCACCATAAACGAGAGGAACATCGATGCCGGTATTGAAATCGCGACGAATGCTGAGGTTCCGGCACCCAGGAAAAAGAACAGCACTCCCACGATGAGGATCAGGCCTGATATGATGTTGTTTTCGAGGCTGGAAACCATAGCCTCGATCTCCTCCGACTGATCCGAAGTGATACGAATGTCCGTGGTAGGGGGCAGCAACGGAACAATCATCTCAACTTCAGCACGGATCGCCTGAGCTGTCTCAATAATGTTCTCACCGGACCGCTTGATCACATCTAACGTCACTACCGATCTATCATCCATACGAGCGAAGCTCTCACGCTCGGCAAAACCGAAATCGACCGTGGCGACATCGCGTACATAGACCGGTCGCCCCTCCTTCATGGTCACTACGAGATCCTCTATCAACATGGGATCGTCAAATTCGCCATCTATGCGGACTAAATACTTAGTGGAGCCGACGTCGATCGTCCCTCCAGGAATATTCACATTCTCGCTTCGGATCGCGTCGATTACGTCTTGGAGAGCTACCCCGTAGTAATTCATTCTGGAGAGGTCAACTTCGACCTTTACCTCACGTTCCAGTCCACCCCGGAGATCGGCTCGGAGCACAGCGGGTAGCGTCTCGAGTCTTTCTTGGAGTTCCTCTGCGATCTCCTTGAGCCGAACCAATCCGTAATCACCGGAAAGGTTGACCTGAAGCACAGGAACCTCCGAGAAATTGAATTCTAAGATGCTCGGCTCTTCGGCATCCTGAGGAAGGTCGGGCTTTGCTAGGTCAACCTTCTCTCGAACCTTTTGAAGTGCCTCGTTTAAATCAATCGACGTATCGAACTCAGCAACAACACTCGAGTATCCTTCTACTGACGTAGATGTCAGTTCCTTAATATCGCTTATGGTCGCTAGATCTTCTTCTATGATCCTTGTGACCTGGCTTTCCACATCGGCAGGAGACACACCGGGATACACTGTGTTTATAGCAAGAATTGGAACCGCCACCTCTGGGAAGGACTCCTTAGGTGTGGTTCGGTAGGCGATGCTGCCCATGACTCCAATGATCGCTAGTAACGCGACGATCGAAGTTCGATGCTCTACCGCAAAACTGGTCGCGGCAAACTCCTTAAAGCTTTCAACCCTTCGACTCTGCAGCTCCGTTTGAATGTCTTGATTATCGGCCATCTTGGCCCCTACCGATCCCAACCACGTTAACTCGGTCGCCATCGGCTACGGACTTTTGACCCATGACAATCAGTCGTTCCCCCGGCCTTAGCCCATCAGTCACTACAACGAGGTTTCGTCGTGTTGGGCCCAGAACTAGATCACGCCGCTCGGCTACCTCGACCTGCCCACGATCCACCGCGACGAAAGCTACATAACCTCTTTCAACCCGAATCAGCGCGTCCTGAGGTACTACGATGGCATCCTCCACCTCCTGTCGCGTAATCGACATGTTCGAAACCATCTCCGGCTTGATGGCACCGTTTGGATTCGGCACCTCTACTTCAATTGAGAAAGTCCGACTTCGAGGATTGATCGTGGATCCGACATAACGAATCGATGATGTGTACACACCCTCACCAAGCGCTTCGAACTTAAGCTGAGCACCTGCCCCAACACGGACATCCATCGCGTAGCGCTCAGGTACGCCTGCAAAGACCTTGATTGGATTGAGATCTACAATCCTTCCAACTGTCTTACCCGGCCCGACCATGGTACCCACATCAACATGCCGTTCATCCAAGACGCCCGAAAACGGCGCCCGAACGAGCGTCCGGGCTAACCGTTCCTCTAAGCCCGCCAGTGTTGCCGACGACTGCTCCGCTGCCGTGCGAGCTTCTAGATAAGCGATTTCTGAACCGACCTGATCTTCCTCAAAGAGTCGCTTACGTCGCTCCCAAGTCTGGGTCGCCAGATTTGATGCAGCCCGTGCTTGGTCTACCTGTGTTCGCAAAATCGTATCGTCAATCTTTACGATCGCAGCTCCACGACGGACCTCGTCCCCACGATCAGCATAAAGTTCTATAACGCGACCACTTTCTTCGGCCTCGATCATCACATCCTGATTCGCCGTGGCAACCGATGTGAGTCGGATTTCCTCAATGAAGGGCTCCGTCACAATTGGTGAAACCTCCACGTTGATTACCCGTCTGAACTCCGTATCCAAACCCGCGTCCACAAAGCTTTCCACCTCCGGTGACCCGCACGCAGACAGCACCATTACAGCGCCGACTAGGCAGAGCGAGGCAGACATCTTGCACTTGTGTCCCATTATCCACTTCTCTATAAAGTTCACCGTTGTACTCTCCATCAATCCTCCCCTCGCTGCTCAAGAAGCACATCGACGAGGGGTACCTGACCTGTTGCTTCGTCGAACTGAGCCCGTGCGATCAGATAATCGAATACGGCCTGAGCGTAGTTAAACTCAGTTTGCCTGAGGGCTACTTCCGCATCCGTAAGTTCGAGCTGGCTCAACAGCCCTTCCGTGTACTGAGCACTTGCAATCTCAAAGCCTCGTTCCGCACGTCTCACCGCTAGTGCCTGAGCGGACGCCCGAGAATAAGCCTCGTCTATACCTTCGGAGATTGTCCGTATCTGACTGCGAGCAGCCCTCGCTGCCTGTCGAGAGTTGGCCTGAGCTTCCCGCAGGGACGCTCTCTTCTGATCGACACGCGCATCCCGGCGTAGCCCCTGAAAAATGGGGACACTCACACGAAGTCCTAGTGCGCGGGAAGTAGCGCTTTGGCCATCGCCCCGCCCAAAAAAACTCGGCGAACCATTGTCTTGAGCGCTTACGATATAGTTTCCAAAAACTGAGATCTCGGGAAGATAAGCGGCTTGCTCCAACCTCATCTCCGTTCTTCGGAGCTCTTCCGTGAGAGCAAACTGTCGCAAGTCTGAGCGAAACTCAGCTGCACGAGCCAAACCCGTTTCCACATCTACGTTTTGTACTTCAGCACTTTTGAGTCTTGCACCATTGAATTCGAGGATCACGCGATTCTGTGGGCTATTGGCCCCCACGTCGTCGAGATCCATCTCCGCTAAGGACCCTCTCACCTCAAGTGTCTCATGGTCAGGGTAGTCGACCAAAACTGCCAAGGTTCGTCTGGCTTGAGACACCGAATTCTGTGCTCGACGCATATTGGGTTCCAAATTCGCGAGCTCTACTTCGAGCCGAAGAACTGCGTAATCGTCAGCCAGGCCAACCCGATTTAGTGCCCTCGTTTCCTCGAGGGACTCGCGCACTCGGGTTACAGACCTCTCAGTGAGCCTAGCCTGTTCTTGAGCGAGCAGAAGTTGGTAATAGGCGTTGCGTACCTGTGTTACCACCGCCTGCTCCTGACCGCGTACGGCCTCGACCTGCAAATTCTCAAACCTCTGGGCAGCCCCTAAGGCAACAATCACACCAGGTCTGAACAGTGGCTGCTCAACCGAAATTGCTGAATTCCACTGGTTATCAGCGCCGAACTGTACTGGCAGGTAATCATCAGGACCCGCAGAGGGATCAAATATTGCGGCTGGAAGGAAGTTCACCGGCACCGATAGATTGCGCTGGTATGAAGCGTTGAGGTCAACCGTCGGCATCACACTACCCCAGGCTTCGGAGACCTGCTCTGACGCCAAATTGTAGGCCTCTCTTGCAGCCACCAGCTGGCTGTTCGAATCGAGAGCGGCACGAACTAAAGTCGGCAGACCAACATTCCCGCTCTCCTGCCCTGAAGCAGTCACTGCATCGGTCGCCATAAGGGTGGTGATAGTGATTAGGCTGGTGAGGGGGGGCCACCTAAGATGGCGAGATATGGTATTCATTCTGTCTCAATCTTTACGCTTCGATTTTTGGGCATGAGGGTTATTTCTCCATCTCTGGGTGTCACCCTGTTATTGAGTTCTCTGGCGAATTCCTCGGTTGCGACGCCTGTCATCAATCGTGCTCCGGAAGCCTCAAAGAGCCATCGGAATTCATCTTCAGTCATAACTAATGCGGACTCGTGATAGAGTTGAACCAAACCATGTGCGTGCGCCCACATTGTTATCGATGTCATCTCTGGATCTCCCTCTCTCAGGATTCCTGCGTCCATGCATTCACGAACGCGGTCAATCCAAATCCGATGCACTGATCCGATTAACGCCTCAATGTCCTCGGGCAAAGCAGCCATGCCGAGATGCTCTGGCGCGGTGTGCATGATGCCGTACCAACGTGGATGATCGATAACGAAGTTCAAAAACCCCTCGCCAGCTCCAATAAAGCGCTCAAGCTCGGTGGGTTTAGCTAGGGCCGCGTAGAGATATCGAGCAAAGGTGCGGTGAGCCTCACGGAGCACATCCGCCAGGACTGCCTCCCGGCCTTCGTAATGCCTGTAGATCGCGGGGGCCGTCACACCGACCCTTCGAGCCAGCTTCCTCATCGAGAAACCATCGAGGCCGTGCTTCAGGTACAGATCACAAGCGCATTCTAGGATGCGATCTCGTTGACTTGACATGTTTACAGCGTAAACAATGTGAAACAAAAGTCAACTTCTTCCCATGTATATCTTGGCTTATTGAGCTAACCGTGTTCAGCTCGGTGTAGCAGCGCGCCCAAAGGCTAGATCGCACCGAACTGTCTTAGAAACCGTTTTCCCTCGCTACGAATCCTTGTCAGTTGCGATCCAAGCACTTCCGACATTGCAATACGTACCTTGCTAGGTCAGCCTCACTCGCGAGTTGGAAGAGAGATCGAAACCCATCCTGTTCCAGGACTCTGTCCGCCGAAGTACCCACCTGTAAGAAAACCCCCAATGACCCCGAAACCAGCCACTCGTAGTGTTGTGGTAACTATCTGTTCGGGGGGACCACCCGGATCATCGGTAATACCTGAGGCGTGAAGCACTAGGCCAATGGCGGCGCCGACAAACAAACCTGTGGCCGCGCCGATTACCGCGTAATGGCGCAAACCTTCACGACGAGTTCGTTGCGTGCGCAATTCCAACCGCGACAAGTCATAAACCGACACGGGCCATACTTGCGTCATCCCATCAACCTGAAGCCGCATGCGATCCGCCTCCCAGCCCAGGAACACCGCCTTCACCGCGGGAGAAAACGGCAGCTTAACCCTCAGCGAATCGCCAGAAAGTATACGGGAAGGATCAGACGAGACCTCCAGGGGTGGCACTTGCCCCAACGCACTGCAAGGGACGAGTGCCACAATTCCCACCAGAGCGGCAAATCTCATAAAACTCCCTTAAGGCATAGATATAACTAGAAACGCCATGAACACTGAAAAACCCTTCGGGTGTAGGGTCTACCTAAAAAGTCGCATCGATCATCTCGCCGAGGTGTAGTTAGGAACCCCAATCCTTAAAGTAAGTGTTCTTGGGGCGTCAGGATCCACTTAAACAATGCCGGGTAGGGCCTAGAAAGACACTTTAACACTGCAACAAAGCGATCCCCCTGAACCGTCCAGACTCAAGAGCCGACCTCTCACCAGTGAGCATACTGCCAAGCAGTACTTACTGCAGCATAGCACAGGGGCACGAGTACCACGGTCCCTACCACGATCACGAATATGGTTTTCCGGTAGAAAGCGACGATCTCCTATTCGAGCGCCTGATGCTGGAAATCAACCAAGCTGGCCTTAGCTGGTTGACGATACTTACGAAGCGAGTTGGTCTCCGCTCCGCATACGATGGGTTCGCGATCGAGCGAGTCGCCGAATACGGAGACGAAGACCGCACTAGGCTCATGCGAGATCCACGTATCATTCGCAACCATCTTAAAATCGAAGCCGCCATTTCGAATGCCCGCACCCTGCTCGATATCCGAGCCAGTCACGGATCTTTTATGGGATGGCTCGATCAACATCATCGTCTGGACATAGCTGACTGGACAAGACTTTTCAAGAAAACATTCCGATATACTGGCGGTGAGATTACGGCCTCGTTCCTTATGAGCACTGGCTATCTCCCCGGAGCACACCACCCCACCTGCCCAGTGCACGAAACGATCAGAACGCTCCATCCTAAGTGGATGCAATGATAAACCCGGAGATATTCCAAGCACCCACTTGGGCACGAGGCCCGCACCAGCAAACTATTTTGGCCCGCATGCTAAGGCCCGCTCCGCCTATCAGGTCCGTGCGAGAACGCATTGAGACCCCTGACGATGACTTCGTAGATATAGACTGGAGCACCCTAAACGTATCGGATGCACCTATTGTTATCGTACTCCATGGGCTGGAAGGTTCTTCGCACAGCAAGTACGTGAGGAATGTGTGCCGGGAACTGAACGCTTTAGGCGTCCGAACCCTAGCAATGAACTTCCGCGGATGCTCTGGAGAACCCAATCGGGCTTTGCCCTATTACCACTCCGGGGACACTCGCGACCTGATTTTAATAGCCGGCATGCTCCGGGAGCGTCACCCTCGCGCCAGTATCGGAGCCATGGGCTTCTCATTGGGTGGCAACGTTCTCTTAAAGGCTATGGGTGAATCTATCGACGGTGGGCAGGCACTCTTCGATGCGGCTGCCGTGATGTCAGTGCCTTACGATCTAGCCGCGAGTTCAGCGTTGCTTCAGAGCACACACATGGGACGGATCTACAGCGAGTACTTCATGAGATCGCTGCGGCGCAAAGTTTTATGGAAGCAAAATCAACTAGCCCAAGTACTGGACATGGCCGCCATAGCCCGAGTCCGATCAATCGAGGACCTTGACGAGGCCGTGACCGCTCCACTGAACGGATTCAATAGCGCAGGTGACTATTATACGCAGTGCTCCAGCACGACCTTTCTCGCTGAAGTGCGCGTGCCAACACTAATGTTGCACTCAGAGGATGACCCATTCCTGCCGTCAGATGCAATCCCGCATCGGGAAGCGGAACGCAACCCCGCCTTGAGGCTACTGTTAACCCCTTCGGGCGGTCACGTTGGATTCATTGGAGGAACGCCTTGGGCACCTGAGTTTTGGGGCGAAATAGTAGCGGCTCGGTTCCTGGCCCATAGACTCAAGAGTTGCCATCGTGAGTAAAAAAGGCTTCCCCGTGCCACGTCTCTGCAGCAGGACGCTCAAGGCCAACCTCCCTCAGTGCACGTACCTCTGTCAAACTAGTGTCAAAAACTAGAGTCTGACGAGACACTTCACCTGCCCCAGCCATTCTCTTGAATTCTGCTCGTGAGACAGTTTCGACTTCGTCGCCATTCCGGTACCAGACCGGAGCGTGGTCGACAAGCGAAACTCCCAGTTCGGCACCCAAGGCGCGAAGGCTTTTAACCAGAGCATCGATCGAACACCCAGAGGCTGCCTCAGCAGCTTCGTCTACTCCAATCAACAGAAAGCGCCCTTCCCGCAAGTCACGACCGGACTTCAGTTCGCTTCCATGAGCGGTCCACTGTTCCAGGAAGCGGTCGACCTCTTTTAGCACCCCTGAACTCTCTTCAACTTGCAGAGTCCTACTTGAAGGGAAAACCCACAAACGACCATGATCGGGGAGTGACCTGAAATCGACCCTCGGCACCGTTACTCCGTGGCCTCTAACACTACTGGTGCGGACTTATCCAAAAGGATCGCTACCCATCGAAGGTCGGCTGTGTTTTCGAGCCATATCTTCACCATGACAGTCAGCGGAACAGACAGGAGGGCCCCGAGCGGCCCCCAAGCCCATCCCCAGAAGAGTAGTGAAAGCATGACGACGAGTGTCGAGAGCCCCAACCGCCGACCCATCAGATTAGGCTCTAGGATATTACCAAATACCATGTTCACGACTACATAGCCTGACATGACAATCAGTGCGTGTCCGATCGATCCGTAGAGTATGATACTTAGCAAAACTGCCGGAATCGCAGCTATCATCGACCCTACCGTGGGGATGTAATTCAGTAGGAAGGCTGCAAGCCCAAGAAGAACTGGGAAATCAAGACCCCAGAAATACGCCCACACCCCAAGAATCGCTCCTGTAGCTAACGAGATCACCGTCTTTATTACCAGATAGGTTTGTACCTCGGATACGATCTTCTCGAGCCGATCATCCCGTTCGTTTGAGTTCCTACTCAGAGAGCGGAACTTGTCTGGGAAAACTGTGGCCTCGCTGAGCATGAAAGCCATAATGAGAAAGACCAAAAACGTCATCGACAGGAGCTGTGCAATCCGCCCCACTGCGCCACTGGCGAAGCCTATCACAGCGCCCGGATCAATTAGCTCTAATGTGATATAATCGGACAGAACAACGTCCATTCGGGCTTCAACGTTTTCCACCCAATCTGACTGAAGTTGCGCAAGCGTGTTCAGATAGCTCGGAAGTTCGCGCTGAAGTTCGGCGACGGATTGAGATGCGAAAGCGATAAGGAGCCCTACCACAGCAACGTTCAGAAGAACCGGAATAACAATGGCTGAAGCCTTCGGAACCCCATAACGACGAAGCCAAACCATCACCGGCAGACTGAGTACTGCCAGAAACAGGGCTAGAGCGGAGGGGAGTAGTATCGGTGCCGCGGCGCGCAAACCGAACACTACTACCACAAGGCATGCAAGGCTGAACAACACCTGCGCTCCCGGAGCGTCCGTGCGGTTGAGATTCATGCGAGACCCTTATAGTGACGGAGAGATTTTCAAAGAGTAGCGCGTTCCCTACCTGAGTAACATAGCTTGACCTGTCATCCTATACGTACTCACAATGACCATGCCCGATTCCGCGCTAGTCCCAATACCAGATAGCGATCGCGAGCTACTGCTAGAATGTCGGATCGAGACTTTTGGTGCGGGTGGCCCTGGTGGGCAGCACCAGAATCGAACCGAGTCCGGGGTCCGCCTCGTGCATATCCCCACCGGCGTCCGCGTGACAGTCCGTGAGGAGCGTAGCCAGCTCCGGAACCGAGGCACCGCCCTCCGCCGTCTCCGCGAGCGGTTGCAGATTCTTAATAAAAGAGAGACACCGCGCACACCGACAAGAGTGCCCACTCGCGAAAAGGAAAAAAGGCTCGACGACAAGAAGCGCCGCAGTCATAGAAAACAACTACGGAGACCCCCTTCTCAAGAAGAGTGAAGCTTTCCTGCTACCTGCTAAACCGGATAAACTCTAAACCCACCCGAGCTGCGCCAAGCTGTGAGCGTCATTCCAGATCTTCGTTGCGTGACGAATTTGACCGCCATCGAATTCCATGACGTACGCATAGTCTGCAGCAACCGCTTTTCCAGTAGGAGGCACTGGCCCGCCCTCCCCTGTATGCGTAGCAGTGAACACCGCACAGGCCGCAACGGTGGAACGATCCTCATCGACACCGAAAGACTTTAGTTCGTAAGCTGCGTCTGGAAGAGGACCGACCATACCCTTCATCCACTCCGTATAACCCTCGAGCGTATCCACCCCTTCTAGCGAACCCACGTGTTGAGCTGAAAATGTAGCATCCGGATGGCAGTAAGCCTGACACTCAGCCCATCCCTTTCCAGTCTCACAGGCATCGAAGAAGTTCGCAGCCACTTCTCTCATTTCACTCATTGGTCACTCCCTTATTTTGCGACAAGTCCGTCCTTCTACTGAAGCACTTTTATCTACGCGGGCTGACCCGCGCAAGAAGCCGCTAGTGACGGATTCGTGACCTATCAGAGCCACTGTTCTCCACAACTATGAGGCTTAACCTTAACAAGATGAGCTGTAAGTGGGCCCGCCAGGACTTGAACCTGGGACCTACCGATTATGAGTCGGCTGCTCTAACCAACTGAGCTACGGGCCCTGATTAAGAAAGGTAGCGCACTGGGCCCCTGAGCGTCATGCGCTCATTGTCTTTGATCCAGCTTCGAAAGGCAGACTATTGAACCAGGTCAGCGAAGGCTAACTTTCATGCGAATAAGTTCCCCGTCCACTAGTGTGGTGAGGAAACGGTGCAAATGGAACCTCGACAGCCATGAGGGTGCTCGTTGTCGGTGCCGGTGAGGTAGGCTTTCATCTGGCTCAACGGCTCTCGGAAGAGCACCAGGACGTCGTCATCATTGAGTCAGATCCTGAGCGAGCCGAGATCGCTACCCAAAAGCTCGACGTACAGACAATAGTGGGGAATGGAGCCTCGATATCGATTCTTGAGCAGGCGAAGGTCCGAAACGCTCAGATGCTCCTTGCGGTCACAAGCGCCGATGAAGTGAACCTTACCGCATGTCTAGCGGCGAAAAGAATGGGTGTCCCATACACCGTCGCACGGATCTCGAACCCAGACTATTACGAAGAGGATTCCGTACTTTCAAGCGATCAGGTGGGGATCGACTTGATGGTCAATCCTGAGAGGGAGTGCGCCCGTGAGGCTTTTCTGCTGCTTCAAAGTATTGCCTTCACGGAAGTGGCTGAATTTGCAGGTGGCCGGGTGCAACTTGTAGGCCTCAAGGTACGCGATGGCGCACCCGTTGCCGGACAAAGTATTGGGCACCTCCGCTCCCAGTTTCTGCCCACAGGATATCACTATGTGACCGCAGCGATCGTCAGGGATGGTCAGACTATCATCCCTAGGGCGGAAACCACCATCGAAGCGGGGGACCGACTTTATCTCCTGGCTCCGACCAGTGAAATCGATCAAGTCCCCCCACTTGCGGGATATGACCGCTTCAAACTTAAGCGAGTGATGATCGCCGGAGGCAGCTTGGAAGGCCAGTACATTGCCGAGCTCCTCGGACAACACGGCATCGAATGCACAATCCTCGACCACAACCGCCGGCGATGTGTCGAACTCGCGGAGCGGCTCCCGAAAGCGCTCGTGCTAAACGCCGACGCCACAGACCTGGAACAGCTCGAGATGGAGGGCGTCGGAGGAGTCGACGGGTTTGTATCCGCAACCGGTAGCGACGAGACAAATCTCCTCTCTAGCTTACTGGCCAAGCAGGCTGGGGCCAGGAAAGTCCTGAGCTTGGTTCACAAGTTTCAGTACCTGAAGCTCGAATCCACCGCAGGCGTAGACTCAAGCATTTCGCCTCGCATCTCAACTGTGAATGCGATTCTGAGAAGAATAAGAAGAGGCCGTGTGATGACAGTCGCCTCGCTATCAGGGATTGAAGCAGAGGCTATAGAGTTTGTGGTAAGCTCCGAATCCCGCATTGCAAACAAAGCGCTGCGTGACGTGGATTTCCCAAAAAATGGAGTGATTGGGATTATTCTGCGCGGTAATGAAATCATCCTACCAAGAGGTGAAGACACACTCACTGCGGGCGACGATGTGATCGTCTTCGCTACACCCGACGCAATCCCAACGGTCGAGGCGCTGTTCGGCTGATGTCGCTTAAAAGAGTCGCGAACGTTGCTGGGCTACTTCAGGTATTCGTGGCCTGTTCCATGTTTTTGACTGGACTCGTTGCCCTGGCATATGCGGACGGGGACGCCGCAGCATTCTTTATTTCTGGCACCGTAACCCTCTTAGTTGGATCAGCAACCTACTTAAGCACTCGCTTCGATGACGAGGTCACCATCCGCGAAGGTTTTGCGATTGTGACTATGGCTTGGGCCACTACAGCGGCCTTCGGAAGTCTACCATACATATTCAGCGGGGTCGTAGACTCTCCGATACCGGCGCTCTTCGAGTCGATGTCAGGGTTCACGACTACGGGGGCGACAGTCTTTGCAGATATCGAAGTCCTCCCACACGGCATCTTACTGTGGCGATCTATGACACACTGGATCGGAGGAATGGGCATCATTGTTCTCGTGATCGCAGTCTTGCCCTACCTCGGGATCGGAGGAATGCAACTCTTTCGGGCTGAGGTATCGGGACCCGCGCCCGAACGACTCAGGCCTAGAATTACTCAGACTGCGAAGCTCCTCTGGTTGGTCTACTTCGGAATGACTGCAGTCATTGGCCTACTATACCTCATCGGTGGCATGAGCCCCTTTGATGCTTTAAATCATGCCTTTTCCACTGTCGCTACGGGCGGGTTTTCTACGAAAAACACCTCGTTTGCAGAGATGTCATCGTACATCCAATGGGTAACGATCATCTTCATGTATATCGGCGGCGTAAACTACGCTTTGCATTTCCGTGCGGTCACAGGTGACATCCGCTACTTACGAGACGCCGAGTGGAAATTCTTCACTGCGGTGCTGATCTTTGCAGCCGGTGCAGTGATCGCTCTGAACCTTTTTGCCGGAGACGCGTTCGGAGAAAAAGTTGTCCGTGATGGCCTATTTCAAGTGCTCGCCATCACCACAACCACAGGGTATGTGTCAGCCGACTACGACCTTTGGGTTCCTGGAGCCCGTATGGTCCTTTTCTCCCTGTTCTTTTTTGGGGGCATGGCTGGAAGTACAAGTGGCGGAGTCAAAGCGCTGCGAGTGATGCTGCTGCTCAAGCAAGCTGCCAACGAACTGCGAAGACACCTTCACCCTCGGGCTGTCTTAGTCACTCGGATAGGAAACAAGTCAGTAACAGAAGAAGTCGCAGCCCGCGTAGTAGGCTTCTTGATGCTCTACCTCCTGCTATGCATGGTAGGGGCACTCGCTCTGGCGATGACGGGAATCGAGCCACTGACAGCGATCAGCGGAAGTATCGCGTCAGTAGGAAACGTCGGCCCATCGTTTGCCGGACTCGGCCCCACAGATAACTATGGGTGGATGTCGGAGCCTGGGCTCGGCGTTCTAACATTCCTCATGCTGGTAGGTCGCCTTGAGATTTACACGGTGCTACTGCTCTTCCACCCTGAACTGTGGAAGTCGCGGAAAGCTTATCACTAGGTCCTTCCTCGTCACCGTCGGCATATGGATGACCGCTTCGACGGCGACGGTGGCACAACGCGTGGTCATGGTCCACGAGGAACCTCGGCATCGCCTCGTCTACGATACACCTGACCTGCGTGTCCTCGACGTGCAGATCCAGCCAGGGGACACGACGCTCTACCACAAGCACGATAGTCCGATCACATATGTGACAATAGGTACCTCCAGCACCGACCAGATGATACTGGGTGGCGCATGGAACAACACACAGCCACGCAACCCACCACCGGGTCGTATCGGAGCGGTGAGAGCCGTTCAGTCCTACGTGGAGCAATCACTCACTCACCGGGTCACTAACGTCGGCCAAACACTTTTCCGACTAATCGCCGTCCCTAGCAAGAGGTCAGGAACAGAAAACACAGCGGCGTCCGAACCTCCGCCCGGTGACTTAATATCAGAAAATCGATGGTTCCGGAACTCAATTCTTCGTATCGCCGGTTACCAAGCCTCGACAGGATATACCGCCAACGCGCCAACCGTCCTAGTGATGGTCCGGGATGGAAGAATAATCATTGAACGAGGTGACGGTTGGATGACCTCTCTCGAGGTAGCCGGTCAGAGTACGATCATGTCGCAAGATGAGCATTACCGCATTAGAAACGGGGCGCAGCAAACCTCTGACATCGTCTTCGTCGAGGTCCGCTGACTCGAACATCAGCACCTCAACGCTCATTGAGATTTGCTTCCGCGTCCCCGACTAGGCGCAGACGCTAAGGCTGCCACCTCATCAGCGTCCAAATCACGCCAAGCACCTTTCTGAAGGGACCCGAGCACCAGTGGGCCATAGCGAATTCTTCGTAGACGCATTACTGGGTGCCCAACGGCTGACAACAGCCGCCGCACCTCCCGCTTCCGACCCTCAGTAACCACGAGTTTTAGCCTAGATGAAACCTTGTCGGAATCAATGAGCCGCGCTCTAACCGCCCGCGCAAAGCCATCGTCAAGCTCTACACCCGAAGTCAATCGATTGATTGTCGCCAACTCGAGCGTTCCCACCACCTGAAGCCAGTATTCCCGCTCTACTTCCCCTTTGGGATGTGCCAAGTCATTACTGAGCTGTCCATCATTCGTCAGTAAAAGAAGCCCCTCCGCATCCCTATCAAGCCGACCCACATAACGAAGTTTAGACAGTTGGGACGGAAGCCTATCGTAGATCGTCACTCCACCATGCGGATCTGTCCGCGTAGTCAGCACACCAGCCGGCTTATGAAAAGCCACCCACCTGACTGGGCTAGAGCGGATCAGTTCCCTATCTATAGAGACCTGATCAGAACTAGGGTCGATGCGCACGCCCATTTTGGTAACGATTGTGCCGTTAACGGCCACGCGCCCAGCAAGTATCATCCGTTCTGCTTCTCTGCGAGATGCTCGACCGGATTGAGAGATATAGCGCTGGAGCCGCATCAGATCAGACACGGCTTTTAACCTTCGAGCTGTCGTCCGCTTGACAGATCGAGCTCCTCATCTGTGTTAATCTCTGATTCCGGAGCGACGGACGTCTCTTCCGTGCCGGGCGCCCGTTGCGAAACCTCTTGGTCCTGCCGTTCACCGTCGTCTTCAGTGACCCCTTCAACTCCAAGGGAAACACGATCACGCAAAACGATAGGAAGCTCGTCCGCCCGCGGCATATCCTCGAGCGATCCAAAGCCGAAATGTTCTAGGAAGAAAGACGTCGTGCCATATAAAAGGGGACGGCCTAGGCCTTCTGCTCTACCAACCACGTCAATGAGGTTTCGGTCTTGCAGCGTCCTAATCACACCCGAAGCACTTACTCCTCGAATATACTCAATCTCAATTCGTCCGATGGGCTGCCGGTACGCTACTATGGCGAGTGTTTCCAGGGCAGGGCCAGAGAGCCGGGAGGCCTTGGGAACGTTATCAAAGCGCTCTAGGTAGGGCGCATACTCAGATC
The DNA here is from genome assembly GCA_002500925.1 of Gemmatimonadales bacterium UBA7835. Classification (GTDB taxonomy): domain Bacteria; phylum Gemmatimonadota; class Gemmatimonadetes; order Longimicrobiales; family Gaopeijiaceae; genus UBA2589. The sequence continues at coordinate 48,844 of DLTN01000060.1, forward strand.
GTGTGAGAATCTGATATCCCTCAGCCAATTCACGAATCTGAAACGCGCGCGCCGCATCATCATATTCCGCTCGCAGAAAGTGCAATGCTTCTTCAACCTGATCCTCGTCGAGCATCTCATCAGCGCGAGCAATTTCGTCGGGGCTTAACGGCGCGTCAGAGGCGAATAGCACAGCTTCAACGATCTGGTGTGAGTTCACGTTTTCGTTCCTCCTTCATCCATCGAAGTCATTGGTTTGTGGAGCATATCTTCAAGTCCTTCGGCCTCTTCTTCCTCTAGACGTTCGTTTCGTCGATAGATCCAAAGCTCACTGAACGGGCTAGCCTGCCTCAAAAACAGAATCCGACGCCTCGCCAGCTCAAGGCCTGCCAAAAAGGTCATTACCCCATGCGACCTATCTTTGAAATCCGCTAGAAGCTTCCCAAATTGAACCCGGGTGCCATTCTTCAGCGCATCTAGAATAAGGACTGACTTCTCCTCCATGGTCACTGGCCTGCTCGAGATTCGGTGCTGCCGTTCCGCTGGCATGGGGGTCTTAATACTGAGTGCGACACGGTAAACGTCCTCCCATGCCGTTTCCAAAGGGACCTCATCAAGACTCATCTTGGGGCGCGGAGGGACATACCCCTTCCCGTACTGGCGACTGCGATCAGCTTCTGCCGCTCGAAGCCTCTGTGACACGTCACGGATCTGCTCATACTCTAGGAGCCTACGCACCAACTCAGCCCTAGGATCCTCTTCATCCTCATCGGCCGAGCGAGGCAGAAGCACCTGCGCCTTTATGTGGATAAGAGTAGCCGCCATCTCTAAGAACTCCCCAGCTCCATCAAGATCGCTGACCTGAAGACCTTTGATGGCCTGAAGGAATTGATCTGTGATCTTCGCGATCGGTATATCGAAGATCTCAACGTCCTGCGTTCGAATGAGATGCAAGAGAAGATCGAGTGGACCCTGAAACCGCTCGATATCAATAACCAGGAGTCCACCTTCCTGCGCCGATGAGTGATCCATTATGCTCAAATCCACAGCCGTATGAACCAGTCCGCTATTTCGCGGAAGAAATAGACCGGGCCTAACACCACTGTCAGCGCACCCGGAACAAGGTAGATAATGCCCATTAGAGCCAGAATACCGTATTGCCCGAAGTGCCGATACTGTTTGGCCATCCTGTCAGGCATAGCGTGCGCTATGACATGGGATCCATCTAGGGGCGGTATCGGAATGAGATTGAAGAAGGCAAGCAAGAGGTTGATCATGATGCCGTACTCAAGTACTAGAAAAGCGAAATTCGCCATACCGGGAGGCAAGGCAAACGCTGATTGTGCCACGACTAAAAATGTCATCAGGACCGTTGATATCGAAGCCAGAATGAGGTTCGAAACAATACCGGCCAGAGAAACCCTGATATCCCCAGGCACATACTCACGATAATTCGCTGGGTTCACGGGCACCGGCTTTGCCCATCCAAAAAAGATCCCACTACCGGAAAGGTAGAGCAGAGCCGGGACGATGAAGGATCCCATCAGATCGAGATGCGGGATCGGATTCAAAGTGATCCGCCCCAATTCCTCAGCAGTTCTGTCTCCTTCTTTAAGAGCCTGCCAAGCGTGGGCTACTTCGTGCACGACCACTGAGGCGATCAATACGAGTATGATGATGAATGCTTCCATAAGTTGATAAGCTACTCTCTACCTTGCGACAGTCGCACCCGTTGATCCAAGAGACGGACTCGCCTAGTTTTCCCTGCTACCGTTCCAACGAATAACTGCACTACCAGCAAGAAATGCCGAATATCAAAAGTGCCAAGAAGCGTATGCATTTGAGCGCTGCCGCACGCCTCAAGAATCGGGCGGAACGCTCTCGCATCCGCTCGGCCATCAAGCAGGTTCGCTCTGCGGAAAGTGCCACTGAAGGTGCCGACAGCCTTTTGGAGGCAGTCGCCCTCCTCGACCGCGCAGCCACCCGACGCCTTTACCACCCGAATAGGGTTGCAAGGATAAAAAGCGGTCTGACCCGGCATGTAAACTCTCTGGCCTGAGGGCCTTCGAAGACGCAGACCCTCAGTCAGAAACATCGAGACCCGGAGGCCTTGAGCCCCCGGGTCTCTTTTGCTTTCCAACATGTCCATCTCTGTTTTGATCAGACGCTCCAGACCACCCTTCCATCGACAATGGTAAGGCACGGCTGACCGGTCAGAGACCAACCCGTGAAAGGAGTGTTGCGGCTCTTAGAGAGGAACCTCGAGGGATCGACCGTCCAGGATTTTTCTGCGTCGAACACCGTTACGTCGGCAGGCGAGCCCTCGGCTAGTGTGCCACCGGGCAAGTTAAATGCCCGCGCTGGTTGGCAACTCATCCGATCGACCATAGTAGCAAGGTCGATCAAGCCCTCTTTAACAACGTGTGTCAGTATTATGCCGAGAGCAGTCTCAAGACCCACGATGCCATTCGGGGCATCCGCAAACGCCGCTTCCTTTTCATCGTAATGGTGTGGTGCGTGATCTGTTGCAATCGTGTCGAGAGTCCCATCCGCTAGCCCGGCTCGCACTGCATCAACATCCTCCTGCGTCCGAAGAGGCGGATTCATCTTCGCTTCGGTTCGATATCCTTCGACTGCCTCTTCTGTAAGTACAAGGTGATGAGGCGAGGCTTCCGCGGTTACCCGCACCCCCCTAGCCTTGGCTTGTCGAATCATTTCAACTCCAAGTCTTGTGGAGCAGTGTTGCAGGTGGATGTGACCTCCCGTCAGTTCCGCTAGCATTAGATCACGGACAATATGAATGTCCTCGGACGCGTTCGGCTTTCCCGCAAGGCCAAGGCGAGAGGACATCACCCCATCGTTCATATGTCCCTTCGCGGACAGAGTGAGATCTTCGGGGTGGTCCGCCACTGGGATTCCGAAAGACTGAGCATACTCGAGGGCGAGCCGCATCAGGCCCGAGTCCATGACTGGACTTCCATCATCCGTAATAGCGACAGCGCCAGCCTCAACCATCTCTCCCACTAATGCCAATCGTTTTCCCTCCCGGCCGACCGAAATACAACCGATCGGATAAACCCTCGCCTTCCCTGCTTTCTTCCCCTCAGCTACAACAAACCCCACACCTGCGGGATCTTCGATCGGAGGGTCAGTATTCGGCATGGCACAAATTGACGTAAATCCACCGGCCGCAGCCGCAGCCGCTCCGGTTGCGATTGTCTCCTTGTGTTCACCGCCCGGCTCACGCAGATGGACATGAACATCAATCAGACCTGGCGTCACCACTAATCCCGAACAATCGACCAACTGAGCGTCTTCGTGTGTAGCCAGGGAGGAACTGAGCTCGGCCACCCGCCCATCTACGAGAAGCACATCGCGTGTATCATCAATATTCTGGCTCGGATCGATAACTCGGCCACCCTTAAGGATGAGCTTATCACTCATGATTCGACCCCCCGCTTTGCTGCCTCTGCCTTTTCTAACTGACCGCCGGCGAGCAGATATAGAACCGCCATACGCACCGCGACTCCGTTGGTGACCTGATTCAGAATGACAGAATGCGAACCATCGGCGACATCTGAATCGATCTCAACTCCGCGGTTCATTGGCCCTGGATGAAGGATTAAGAGATCCCTTGGAGCAGCCTCCAGTTTCTTGGAGCTCACACCCCAAATTCGATTGTACTCACGCAGACTCGGCACGTACCCAGACTGCATTCGCTCAAGCTGTAGCCGGAGAACATTCAGGACATCTGCCCACTGAATCGCGTCTTCGATTCGTGAAAAAAACTGACACCCAAGCTCTTCCACCATCGAAGGCAGCAGCGTTCTTGGTCCGCAGACCGCGACCTCAGCACCCAGGGTACGAAGACCATAGATATTCGATCGGGCTACACGAGAATGAAGGATGTCTCCCACTATACAGACCTTTAGACCCTCCAAGTGCCCCATGTGGTCTCTAATAGTGAGTAAATCGAGCAAGCCCTGTGTAGGATGCTCGTGCCATCCGTCACCTGCATTGATGACGGTGGAGGGTATCCTCTCGGCAAGGAAACGTGCCGCGCCTGAAGCACCGTGACGCATTACAACCATGTCTATGCGCATCGCCTCTAGGTTCCGGGCCGTATCGACCAGCGTTTCCCCCTTCACTAAGGACGAACCGGATGTTGAGATATTGACCGTGTCAGCACTCAACCTTTTTTCAGCGAACTCGAACGATACCCGTGTCCGAGTCGATGCTTCGAAAAAGAGGTTTACTATGGTCTTTCCTCTCAGGACGGGGACCTTCTTTATACGTCGCTCAGAGATTTCCTTAAACGGTTCCGCCGTATCAAGTATCTGAAGGATCTGATCAGCAGTCAGCTTCTCAAGCCCAATCAAATCCTTACCTAGCGGTGAAACGGTGTTTGTCACGTGTCCTCCGCTGCCGTCTGAATGAGCGCGACCCCAAGGTCACCATCCAACTCTGGCACAAGCACCTCGACCCTCTGACCCTGATGCATCTGCAGTTGCCGACCGGTGATATCAGGTTGTATCGGGAGTTCGCGCCCACCACGATCAATAAGAACGCAGAGCAGCATCCTCCTTGGCCTACCCCAGTCACTCAGCTCATTCAAGGCGGCTCGGGAGGTCCGTCCTGTGAATGACACATCGTCTACGATCACAACACACTTATCGTCTATACCGCCAGGGGGGAGTTCCGTAGCGCCGATTATCGGTCTAGGGCCAACCACCTCTAGGTCGTCACGGTAAAGCGTTATGTCGACTGAGCCCGTCTCGATCTGATCACCTTCTACCTGTTCGATCTCATCTCGGATCATCTCGGCGACGTGAGTCCCGCGTCGATGAATGCCCATGAGCACAAGGTTCTTTGTGCCTCCGTTTCTCTCCACAACCTCTCGAGACATCCGTTCTACCGCCCGACGAACGTCGGGCTCACTCATGACGCGGATGCGATTCGGTGTCGGCATCAGTTCCTTGCCTGGGGAAAGGGGGTCGGGTTTAACTCAACACGACCACCTACGGCTAGCGGAAAGTTCGGCCTTAGCGCCCCTAGGGTCAACGACCTACCACCCTTTTAAACAAGGCCATGCCCCCCCATTGTTCGGGTGCCTTTCTCTTCCCCGGTGAGTTCTCTATGCAGTTGTCCACCATCCCTCGCTCAATCGCTTTCGGCGTGCTGGCGTTCTTATTGCCTTTCCCTCTTCTAGCGCAGAACCAAGGAGAGGCACCCTCGGTGATCCTTTCTGGCATCCCGTTCGATATAAAAGTGCTGGGTGCAGACTCTGAACTCTCTCGATTCGAGATTCGAAACCACGCTGGCGAAATACTCTCCAGTGGAACTGTTCTTCCTCGGGAATCGGCCAGCGCTTCAGGCCTGATCGTGGGCTCTCCCGACGAACTACCTCTCACCGTAACCGTCGGAAACGAATCGTTCACGGTCGATGCGCCCGTCATCCCTGGATGGGCATCAATACTACCCCCTCTCTTGGCGATCGCACTGGCTCTGATCTTCCGAGAGGTCGTAACCGCACTCTTTGCTGGAGTGTGGCTGGGAACTTTTTTCGTCGTGGGCTTCAATCCGCTAACGGCTACTGGACGGCTTGTTGATCTGTTCCTAGTCCCTGCCGTAGCTAACGCCGACCACGCAGCGATCATGGTGTTCACGCTCTTCTTGGGGGCCATGGTCGGTATAGTATCCCGAAACGGAGGCACGCAGGGAATTGTTAAGGCCGTAGAACCACTGGCCAGTAACCCGAAACGAGGAAAACTTGCCACTTGGTTTGCGGGGATGGCCATATTTTTCGACGACTACGCCAACACCCTCATAGTTGGCAACACGATGCGGCCGATCACGGATCGCCTGAAGATCTCACGCGAGAAACTCGCATATCTCGTCGATTCGACAGCCGCGCCGGTAGCCGCACTGGTCCCGGTCTCCACATGGGTTGGGTACGAGATCAGCCTCATAGGAGACGGACTCTCGATAGCTGCCTCCCAGACCCCTCAAGCCGCTGGCATCCTTCTCCAGGCGAGTCCGTTCAGCATTTTCCTTCAAACAATACCCTACCTCTTCTATCCCCTGCTCGCTTTAGCATTCGTCTTCATGACCTCAATAAGCGGGCGCGATTTTGGACCCATGGCGCAAGCCGAACTCAGGGCTAACGCTGGTAAGGGCCTGTATGCGACCAACGCGGCTCTTCCAACTGACACAGCGCTAGAAGAGATGCAACCGAAGTCGGGGGTACCGCAGCACTGGTGGAACGCTGCTCTTCCAGTGCTTTCCGTCATTTTCATCGTCCTAGCGACTCTATACACCACGGGGCGCGCCGGAGCGGGACCAGGGGCCGAACTGAGAGACGTGTTCGCACAAGCCCAATCGTACAATGCTCTTCTTTGGGGTTCATTTGGCGGCGCCGTCGTTGCGATTGCGTTATCACTCAGCCAGAAAATCTTGAATCTCCGCGAATGTATTTCTGCTGCGGTAGGAGGATTCAAATCAATGATGATCGCGATGATAATCCTCGTACTCGCTTGGTCCCTAGGTTCCGTTACTGAGACGATTGGGACCTCTCTGTTTCTGCAGACCATCCTTTCTGATCGGATAGCAGTGCAGCTCATCCCCGTGATTATTTTCGTCACATCCGGAGCTATGGCGTTTGCAACTGGCACGTCCTGGGGCACCATGGCAATCATGCTCCCGGTTGCGATACCCCTCGTTGTTGGCTTAGGAGGAGTGGATGTGCTTCCAGGCGGTGCTCTCGACGCCATTCTTCTTGGAAGTATTTCCTCAGTCCTGGCGGGAGCGATATGGGGCGACCACTGTTCTCCAATATCAGATACGACAGTGCTTTCATCTACAGCTTCCGCCTGCGATCACGTTGACCACGTAAAAACCCAGCTCCCCTATGCACTAGCAGTCGGTATCCTCTCGATGCTTCTAGGCAACATTGGCACTGCGTACGGACTGCCGCCAATTGCAGGGCTCGTCATTGGAGTAATACTGCTAGCAATCTTGTTGCGCACGACCGGGGTATTGGTTCACGATACCCAGGCCTAAGAGAGTTCATAACTGAGAGGTCGTGCCTGAAGATAGGTCACAAAGAACACTGTACCTCCCCGGGCTCCAAAGAGAGCACTAAGGATCGAATCGGGCTTCCGCTATGCGCCCTAGGAACGGCCTCGTGGGGTCACTCATCCCCTCGCCCACCAACCAATCGTAGGAAAAAAGCACGACGCCGCCCACCTCCTCCGAACGTGCAATGTCGATCATTCCGATGGTGGCCTCTACCGTGTTCATGTACGCGCCAATACCGGCCCACACCCTATGGCGGACCTTTACAGCACTCCTAGCAGTGCCGACAAGTTCACGAAATCGCTCTGGGTCCCGCGTGTAGGCCATTGGAACCGCAATGTCGATAATTCCCTGTTCAAGCCACTCAGGCCATGCCTGGAAACGATCGTTGAGGGCAAGCTCAGTGTCGGCGATAACTGCCGCCGAGATAGTGAGGTGTGGATTGAACGCCTTAACATCCCGATAAATACGCTCTACAAGGTGAGTGATATGCCCGCGCCTGAATTGATTCCACAGCTCTGCCTCGCCGTCCACAAACGCATACAGATCTGATTCATATGCCTGGTTAAGCTTTCCCCAGCGTTCGTCTGTAAGTTGGCCACGGAGCCAAACACGAAACCGCTCAATGGCTCCGATTGAATAGTCGTACCTATCTGACGGGAAGCGTATATAGTCGAAGTGTATACCATCGAGATCGTAACGCCGTGCGAGGTCCATCCAGATCGCGTGGACATGGTCCTGGACTGCTGGATGTGACGGACTGGTGTACACTCCTTCAACCGTAGAAGAATTTTCCTCAGCATACTGAATGAGTTGGTCGACAAAGCGACTCTCAAACGGATCGACCGAAGCCAACTCCCGGCCGAGCTCACGAGGCACAGAAAGCCATTCCGGATGTGCGTTAACGATATGATCGGGACTTTGGGGCAGCTGCGCCGGCCCCCAAACGAGGTGAGTGTTGACCCAGGCATGAACCGCTATTCCACGATCGTGTGCCTCGCCAATCGCAAATTCCAAAGGGTCGAATGAAGCAGGCTCACGTACTGACTCGCCACGCGGCTCGAGCGACGATTTATAGAAGGCATCCGCTCTACCTCTAACCTGAATGACCAGGGTGTTAATCCCGCTGCGCTCCGCCTCCACGATCATCCCCAAGATGGCCTCCTTCGACGTCATCGTGAAGCGGACTACCCAAAGAGCACGAACCTCATCGAAGGTTCGGACGGGATCCGGTGCCACGAACTGCGCCGGTTCACTCGAGTCAGCCACCACCGTCGTCGAATCCACAACCACCTCTATAAATGGTGCGGGTTGATCCGCGGCCACCGCAACCAATCTGCACCCCGAGATAAACACCGGGAGCACCAGGAATGCTAGAGCTTTGTTCACCGACGCTCACGGAAAAACGATTTTAAAAGCGAACTAGATTTCTCCGCGAGAACCCCTGAAACTACTTCACAATAATGGTTTAGCCTTTTGTCCTGAAGTATATTATCAAGCGATCCTCCCATCCCCGCCTTTGGATCACGTGCGCCAAACACGACACGTGAGATCCGCGATAGCACTATGGCTCCCGCACACATAGCACACGGCTCCAGTGTTACGTAGAGCGTGGCGCCGGAGAGCCTCCAATCACCCTGGCTTTGAGCAGCAGCTCTTAAAGCAACCACCTCAGCATGTGCTGTAGGATCCACATCACGAATCGTGCGGTTGTTCCCCTTGCCAATCGCCCTTCCTTCTCGAACCACAACGGCGCCTACGGGAACCTCCCCCTCTAATCCGCCCTCTTGAGCACACTCAAGGGCTATCGACATCCACATCTCGTCAGAACACCCATTATCGTTGGCAGGTGGGCCCGACGGAGACGGCTTATGTGCCATCTTAGCGTAAATTGACTAGTGAGGCGTGAGGTTGAGCGACCCGACCTCGTCCATCTTTCGATAAAAGCCGGCCACCCGACCCACCAGCCCAGTCGCAGCTGGCTGTTCGGATACAGTAGTTCCTCCCCCGGGCTTCAGATCCTCGAAGGAGAATGAGGAGCCAGATCTTGAAAAGCGGAAAAAAGACGCTGCATCGCTGGACCCAATGACGATTACAGCTCCATCCTCCACCTCTTCTAGTCCCACTGGTGAAATCAAGACAAGATCTCCCTCGGATACACCGAGTACGCCTAATTCACCCGCCCTCGCTCTGACGAGAAAAGCCCCCTCACGGCTTCCGAACTGAGGATCCAAAGAAAGGAGGGATTCGGGACTAGCTTCTCCACTAGTGCCAGCTGCTATGGATGAAAAACACGGCACCGATATGCTACCACCACTGAGGTCTACACCGAGGATCTTGACGCCACGTGAACGCGACGGATGACGCTCGAGGTAACCCTTTGCCTCAAGGACTTGGAGGTATTCCGATACCGTTTTGGTACTCTTGATCTCAAACCTCTCACCAATGTCTCGAATCGAGGGCTGGAAGGTGTTCGCTCGGAGGTACTGAACCATGAAGTCGAGGATCTTCTGCTCAATCTCAGTGAGTTCCTGAACTCCACGACTTGTGGTCGGGACTTCGCTCTCATGAATTGCGTCGGTTCTAGCCAACGATCCACACCTACAAAGAGGGGGGCAAAACCTGCACCCGGTAAGGGATTGTGCGCTATCCTAATGTGGCGCTCAGAACGGTGTCAAGCAGGACGATTCTTCAGCTTAAGCCGATCTGCTCCACAGCATCTTCTATGCGGCCCAGTGAGCGCTCTCTTCCAAGGAGAGAGAGTACGTCAAAGATCCCCGGACTCGCCATGTTTCCGGTCAGCGCTACACGGAGAGGGTGGATTAGCTTGCCAGCCCCGACCTCCATCTGCGAAGCAAGATCACGAAGGGACACCTCCAGTTCTTCTCTTGTCCAGTCCGCCCCACCGAACGCTGCATAAAGACCCTGCAGCCGCTGGGTCGCGGCACCTGGGTCTCTACTCAAGTGTTTTTCAACAGCCTTCGTATCGAAGTGAAGATCCTGGCACACAAACGGTCTAGCCTGCTCTGCAAGCTGGTCTAGCTTCCGGGCCCGAGGCTTTATAACTCCCAGCAATTCTGAAAGCCAGTTGACGTCATCAAGAAGCTCCGAACAGAAGGACTCTTCCTCTTGCAACAACCCACGCAGGCATTTCGCTAGCTCTTCGTCGGAGTACGCGTCCAGATGTTGGCCATTCAGCCACTCTAGTTTTTCCATATCGAATACGGAAGCCGACTTAAGCAGGCGCTCCATCCCAAATGCGCCCAGCAACTCTTTACGATTCATCAACTCTCGATCGTCGCCCGGGCTCCAACCCAGGAGTGCCAGGAAATTGACCATCGCCTCAGGCACGATTCCTTCGTCGGCATAATCACCGACCGCCATAGCGCCATGGCGCTTAGACAGTTTTCGACCATCGGAACCCAAGATCAACGGCACATGCGCGAACACCGGTTCAGGGTACCCAAGCGCGCGATAAAGCAAAACCTGCTTCGGCGCATTTGAGAGATGGTCATCGCCACGTAGAACATGCGTGATGCGCATATCCGCGTCGTCAGAAACGACCGCAAGGTTGTACGTCGGCGTCCCGTCACTGCGAAGAATCACCAGGTCATCAATATCGTCATTGCCAAAGCGCATCTCACCGTGAACGAGATCATCAAAAACCGTCTCGCCATCTGGTACTAGCAACCGAATGGCGAAGGGCTCCCCTGCCTCCGCCCGTTGCTTAGCCGCCTCAGCCCCCAAATCCATCATCTTTTCTCGGACTACGCGACTGGGATGCATTCGACGCTCTTTTGCCTCTAAGCGCATAGCTGCCATGTCAGTGAAGTCCCGATATGCCTTTCCTTCTTCCAGCAGTCGAGTCGCATCCGCTCGATGACGCTCGATCCCCTCACTTTGGAAAAAGGGTCCTTCATCCCAATCCACACCGAGCCATGTCAAACCATCGAGGATGACCTTGGTATGCTCCTCACTGGATCTCACCCGATCAGTATCCTCGATACGGAGGACTAAAACACCTCCCTCTTTTCGAGCAATAAGCCAGTTGAATATGGCCGTCCGGGCACCGCCAACGTGTAGGTAGCCCGTAGGTGAAGGAGCAAACCGGAGGCGCATGTTCATGAACTTAGTCTTTCCCGAAGCAGGCCTTCCACAATCTTCGGATCGGCCGCACCCCTGGTGGCCTTCATCACCTCTCCAATGAACAGGCCAATGAGCTTTCCCTTACCTTCACGATATGCTTCTACCTCCGCAGGATGCGAAGAAAGAACTTCTTCGATAATCATCCCCAAAGCCTCCGTATCAGAGACAGTTTCGAGCCCCATTTCTCGCACTAACGCGTCCGGCTCTCCTCCGGACTCATTCATGCGCAGCAGCACATCCTTGGCAGCCCGACGACTCACAGTGCCGTCACCCACCAACTCTACGAGACGACCTAGTGCTTCACCGGTAAAGCCTAATTTTGAAAGATCCCCATCCTCTGAAAGGCCCCGCACCTCTGTTACGATCCATGTGGCTATGGCCGTCGCATCCTGGTTCGCCTCCATCGCCGCTTCAAAGAACAAAGCAGTGTGAATAGATCCAGTGAGCAGATCAGCATTCTCCGTTGAAAGGCCGTAGCTTGATTGGTAACGAGTGAAGCGCTCTTCTAGGCGGGAATCTTCTTCTCGCGCAGCCTGTCTAGCGGCACTTATCTGAGGCCTAACTGAAGGGCCCGAAATCTTCTCTTCCACAGCGCGAGCGTGCGCTAGTCCTCTATCACTTTTAACGCTGAAAGTGCTCTTAAGCGCCACGATACGGTTGAAAACAAGTCGCTCACCCAACCCGTCCACAGGGTCCCTCCAGAAGTATCCCGCGCGCTCAAACTGATATCGGGTCTCAGGACTGTCCAAACCTATAGATGGCTCGAGTTTGGCTTCGCTCGCCACCATAAGGGAATCCGGGTTTACACGCTCGATTAGTTCCTTATCCTCTTCAGAATCTTGGTCGAGAGGCTTTAGGAGTCCCGAGAACAGTCTGACCTCAGCATCAAGAGCGCTATCAATCGCAACCCACTGAATCGTTCCTCGAACCTTACGTCCGTCAGGGCTTCCACCGCCACGCGTCGCGGAATCAACCGTGCATCGCAGTTCCGTGAGCACGCCCTTGTCGTCCTTGACGACCTCTTCACACC
>DLTN01000060.1:61436-66961 GCA_002500925.1 Gemmatimonadales bacterium UBA7835
TGAAGCCTCTCGGAGGGTCCTCTGAAAAGTCTGACCGCTCTATCCAGACTTCTCGACCAAAAGGAACCGTTCGAAATCCCTCCCTTCCTACGTCGTCTGGAAAAGACTGAATTTCAAATGACTCCTCGTGACCTTCCGGAAGGTTCGTGAGCACGACCCGGATCGGATCAAGCACAGCCATAACACGGGGACATTCAAAGTTGAGTACCTCTCTTATCGCGTAATCGAGCTTGTCTGCCTCGGTCCGCCCTCCTGAGCGTGAGACTCCCACTAGACGCGCAAACATTCGGATCGCTTCTGGGGGAACCCCACGTCGGCGGTAGGCCGAGATCGTAGCTAACCGGGGGTCATCCCAACCCGAGACTAGACCAGCCGCCACAAGTGGGGCGATCGATCGCTTCGACAGCACTGCATTTTCTAGATTGAGCCCTGCCCATTCATACTGATGCGGCCGCGGTTCCCTGAACCCCGTGTTTTCCAGCACCCAATCATACAGCTCACGATTGTTCTCGAACTCGATCGTACAGATAGAATGTGTGACGTTCTCAAACGCGTCCTCTAAACAGTGCGCGTAGTCGTAGAGGGGATAGACGCACCACTCGTCACCTCGCCTGTAATGGCGTGCATGCCGGATGCGGTACAGGACAGGATCTCGCATGAGCATGTTTGCATGGCTCATGTCGATCTTACCTCTAAGAACGTGCTCTCCGTCACTGAACTCGCCTGCCCGCATCCGCTCAAACAGATCAAGGTTCTCGTCTACCGACCGACCCCGATATGGTGAAGGGATCCCAGGCTCACTAACGGTGCCACGGCCTTCCCGAATCGCCTCTAGCGATTCTGAATCGACATACGCCAGTCCCTTCTTAATAAGACCGACTGCAGAGTCGTACATTCGTTCGAAATAATCAGACGCATAGTAAAGGTGTTCACCCCAGTCGAAACCAAGCCACCGTACATCTTCCTTGATCGAACGAGCAAACTCCTCATCCTCCTTGTCCGGGTTCGTATCGTCGAATCGAAGATGACAACGACCGTTAAACTCTTCGGCTATTCCAAAATTCAGGCATATAGCCGTCGCATGACCCACGTGCAGGTACCCGTTCGGCTCTGGTGGGAACCTCGTCACAACCCGATCCCCATACCGACCAGAAGCGAGATCGGCACGAATCTGCTGACGAATGAAGTCGGTGCCCCCAGAGGGCAATGCGCTGAGCTTACTCATACGCCAAGAAAGTAAGCAGAACAGCAAAAAAAACAGAGCGGTGGAGAGACCACCGCCCTCCTCTGCTTGTAAAGCCTACGAAGTGAACTATCTAGAACCCGAAGGCCTTCGGACTGCGCCGGAAGAGCGCGCCGGACCTCTTGCCCCGGATCTCGACATCACGGGTGTCTGGGCTGGGCGAGCGCTGGCTGAGGGAATCCGAGGGTTTGACACTCGAGGGGAGGGCATGCGGGTATTCACCGGAGGGGTCGGCCGATAACTCCGCGGCGCCGCTGACCTAGTCGTTCCTTGACTGATGGGGGAACGAATGACTCCACGATTGGTCGCCAGAGACTCCGATCCAGATCGCCGTGGTGCAATCCGGCGAGACGCTTCACCCTGGCTACCCGCTGTCCCACTGCCTGAGATGCGTGGCCCCGCCTGAACCGGAGCTCTCCGGCTCACCGGAGGAGAGGCTTCGCCACTCGTGCGCCCCCTTGGCTTTGCCCTCCTAGTCGTTCCACCGCTCCCACCATCAGAAGATGCTCGACCAGGATTAGTAGCTTCCGGCCCAGCGCCCCGTCTCCGGACACCTTCACCTGCACCATTTGATCCGCGGCGATACCCATCACGATACACGGCTCCACCCGCGTTGCGTCTTGGTATCACAGTGACATACCCAGGCCTAGCACCCCAGTATCCGTAGCGGTAGAAACCGTCGTAATAACCGTAGCCGCCATAATAAGGTGAATACCCGTAATAGCGGCCCGCTCCCCATGCCGGCCCCCAGTAATGCGCTGCCGACATATAACCCCGGTAGTGAACCGGATAAGGATCTATCTCATAACTATCCACATCGTACCCTACTTCAACCATGAACTCCTGTGGATTAGAAACCACTACCACAGCGTCTATGAGATCTTCCGACACCCCCGCGTCTGCGAGCATCATCAGATCATGGGCGTCGACTCGTAAATCATCGCCCTGTAGGACCACCCAGGTTTCAACAGCCTTATCATCCATTACAGCCGAGGCCTCAAGCAGATCTTCCATCGTGATCAACGTGGAAGCCGCCATGCGAGCTGAGCGTACCATGAAGCCGCGCCCTCCGACTGGATCCTCAATCTCGTACTCGCGGAGCGTGCCGGGGCTCGCCAGTTGGTATTCTTGAACCCAAGCAACCGACTCACCCTCGACGTTGAGAGCTCGAATATCGGCCCAACTGGTTGCTGACAGGAATGTCATCAGACCCGTGCCGGCACGAACCCCAGAATCTCCACAAAAGAAGTCCGTGACCGTGAACGCTCGACGGCCATCTTCAGAAAAAACAAGGCTCTCCCACCCCTCACACTCTTCGGCACTTACCTCACGGGGCTCGCCATCTGCTGCGAGAATTTCCACCGACACTGTCTCGCCGCCAACGTAGTTAGTTACCTCCACGCTTTCAGCGATCGACTCAAAGCAGAGAAGCCCGATCTCCTCCTCTGCCCCTACGGCTTCCCAACAGCCGATAAAAGGGAGCCATCTGGCGTCCATTCCATTCTCATTCAACTGAGCAGTTAAAGGGGTGGCATGGGCTACCAGAAACAGACCGCCAGCCCACAGCGAAAGTCCAAGAAATCGATTCACTACTCTCATGTCACTCTCCCTAAAATCGCACAGCGAGCCCGCCGATCAGTTGAAATCCGTCAAGATCAATCCGTCCAAAATCGTAGTAATCACCATCCATCTTCGCCCGCGCCCAGTTGTAACGACCCTCTAATGAAAACAGAAAGCGCGGGCCTACAGAAACGTTCATTCCAGCCGAGGCCCGGGTAAGCCATCCCACATTTTCACTTAGAAAATCACCGTAGAAAATGTCGAATGTGTCCTGATCTACGAAATCTCCAAACTGTTCAAACGTGTAGGAGACCAATCCCGTCGATAATCCGATGAAGGGGGCCACCATCCTTGGCACCCACGCAAAGCTCCCTATCGAGCGGCCCCGAGAAAACGGGTAAATCTTGGTCCCTACGGCAAAAGGAATCTGCGAAAGCCCGGTAACTTGGGTTATCGGTAGATCATCCTCATCTACCCAATCCCTGAATTCAGACTGTTTAGAAGTTTCCTGAAAGCCGAATGCAAGCGTTAGGTCGACCTTCTCGGTTGCCCTAAAACCCAACTCAGCTCCGAAGTAAGGAGCCTGAAAATCTTGAGGGCCAAGAGTGTGCTGCTCGACCACAAAGTCGAAGATGTCACTGTTGGTGCCTTGGAATACGTATCCGGACTCGAACTTCAACGTCATACGCGGACGCTTTAGCAGATATCCATCGCCACTCTGGGCATGTATGTGTGCGGGAGTGGCACCGAAAGTCAGAACGGCCAATCCGAGCACTAACGCCTGAGTAGATCTCCGGATCTTAAACACGAGTCGCGTTTGTGGCATTTTCCCGAACCTAATTCCGTGGTCAACCGGTCTCGCCTCGTTAAAGAGCAAGGCCCGTGCCATAACATTAACCTAAGTTTTTCCTTGAATTCAGGGGGTTCAACTACGTTACCCGGCACAAAAATCCTTTGCAGAGGACGGACACGTCTCATGAAGGTGACACCTAACGGCCTAGTGGCACTGAGAGGTTTCAGGCCTGCCCGTATGTCCGGACGACATAGTCGTGAAGGATCTCTTTGAAATCTTCCACCAAACCCTCGCCCTTCAATGTGAGTTGGTGCTCTCCATCGATGTAGACCGGGGCCTTTGGCTCTTCAAATGTGCCCGGCAGTGAGATCCCGATGTTGGCGTGCTTAGACTCTCCTGGTCCGTTCACCACACAACCCATGACAGCAACATCCATCTGTTCGACACCGGGGAAGGATTTCTTCCAGCTAGGCATCATCTTACGAATATATGACGTGATGTCTTCGGCCATCTCTTGAAAAAATGTACTAGTCGTCCGGCCACAACCAGGACATGAGGTCACCTGCGGCTCAAAGTGTCGGATACCTAATGACTGAAGAACCTGCTGAGCGACCCTTACCTCTTCAGCACGGTCACCGCCGGGGGTCGGCGTTAGCGAAACGCGAATCGTGTCGCCTATGCCTTCCATTAGGAGCGGTGCAAGCCCTGCCGTAGTAGCAACAATTCCCTTCGCACCTAGCCCTGCCTCAGTTAGTCCCAAGTGCAAAGGGTAGTCAGACCTGCTCGAAAGCATCCTGTACACCTGATGCAGTTCGGGCACAGACGAAACCTTGGTTGATAAGACAATGCGGTCGTGAGCCAATCCAACATCTTCTGCAAGCGCGGCAGAGCGAAGCGCGCTCTCCACCAATGCTTCAAGCATGACATCTGCTGCGTCAGCCGGCTCATCACGACGAGCATTCTCATCCATGAGTTCTGTCAAAAGCCGCTGATCAAGTGATCCCCAATTGACACCTATGCGCACAGGCTTGTCGTGTTCTATCGCCACCTCCACGATTTGCGTGAAATTAGCGTCCCGGTGTTTTGTTCCTACGTTTCCGGGGTTGATGCGCAATTTAGCTAGAGACCGGGCACATTCGGGATACTGAGTCAGCAGAAGATGACCGTTATAATGGAAGTCTCCCACGATCGGTGTTTCGTTACCTGCTTCTCGAAGGCGCGATACAATCTCTGGGACGGCTTGTGCCGCCTCGTGATTGTTGACGGTGATCCGAACTAACTGACTACCTGCTTCGGCTAGAAGTGAAATCTGATCGCACGTCGACTGCACGTCTGCAGTGTCTGTGTTCGTCATGGACTGAACTATCACCGGAGCATCGCCGCCTATGCGGACACCTCCAACATCGACAGCCACGGTCTTCCTGCGTTCAGGGATCATCGCCCGCCTTGAATACGCCTTGGGGAAGCCTGCCAACAACAACCAAGCGGAATCTACCGGGGCGCGTGCAGACCACCAAGCCGGAACTGGTACCCCAATAAGGGGTCTTGATGGCCACTACACACTCGAATCACCAGCCCTAATGTCTGAACCGAAATTACAAATCACTGTCTCAGAAACCGGATCATACAAGGTCGAAGGTCCAATTACCTTGATCGATCATGAGGGTGAAAAGATCGAAACGCGCGAGGGTAAGCCATTCTTCCTATGCCGTTGTGGACTTTCTGCAAACAAGCCCTTCTGCGACGGGGCACACAATCGTCAACCCTGGGAGCATGAGCTAGCAAACCACTGACAGCAGGTGGTCAGCTGACGGGACGGCTCAACCTATCCAGAGCTGCTTCGAGTAAGTCTCGATGGTAGGTCCGGAAATTTTCCCGAGTCAGGGGTACGTACACCTCTGGCTGTACGGCATTTCCTTCGAGGATTTC